>JACMPS010000060.1 GCA_014377395.1 Chthonomonadaceae bacterium | reverse complement strand
GTGTTGAGAAGGAAACGGTGCAAGCAAAACCAGAGGGCGAGGCAAGCATCGCCCCTACAACGAAATGACCTCTCCCGGTTTTGGGGTTGGGGGCAAGAGTAAATCTTCATCTCAACATTTAATCCTTAACACTTGACACTTTACTCATCTGGAGATCAAGCATAAAGCAAGTAGGGGCGGCGTCTTTCCCGGAATGTGGCGAGGTCGGATTGCCAGCGCGTGATCAGTTCGAGGGGCGTTGCACCGTCACGGAATCGCTTATAGGAGTTTTTGTCGAAGAGGAGGCTGTTAAATTTTTCCACCGTCCACTCTTTCGCATGAAAGTGGAGCAGTGCCGACGCAAGCGATAATCCGGTGAAAACGGGAACAAAGCGTTCCCGTTCGGTCAGCACGAGTTGAACCCCGCCACAGGGGAGGTGCGCGTAGACCGACGCGGTAGGGGTGAAACGCAGGGGAACAAAACGCACTCCGGGCAAGCCGAGGGCGTTCAGATAAGCCGCAAACGAGACGGGAGCGATCCAGGGCGCACCGATAATCTCGAAAGGCGTGTCCGTGCCACGCCCTACCGAAAGATTCGTGCCTTCGAGCAGTCCCACGCCGGGATAAAGTAACGCCTGAGTTGAGGAACGCATATTGGGAGAGGGATTTGTCCAGAGCAACCCGGTTTCTTCCCAGCGTTGACGGCGGCTCCAGCCTTCGACCATAACGACTTGCAGCGTAACTTTGAGACGCTTCTCCGCCCGAAACAGGTGCGCCAGTTCTCCCGTCGTCATACCGTGCCGAACCGGAATCGGGTGATACGCCGTAAAACCGAGAGACGCCTTATCGGGCAGACTGCCCTCGATTTCCACTCCATTAAGAGGGTTGGGGCGATCCAGAACAATAAATTCTTGCCCGTGCTTTGCGGCTTCCTCCAGACATAATCCCAGCGTCGAAATATAGGTATAGAATCGTGTCCCGATATCTTGAACATCGAAAACAAGCGTGTCCAGCCCTTTGAGTTGAGCGGGGGTTGGGCGGTTCCGTACTCCGTAAAGGCTATGGATCGGTAAGCCTGTAGCGAGGTCCATCGAGTCGGAAATGTTCTCGTCTAAGGCTCCTCGTATTCCATGTTCAGGCGCGAACAGAGCGCGTAACTCAATGTCTTTCGCGTTGTGCAAAAGATCGGCTGTGGCGATCCCGCCCCGGTTCAGCCCCGTATGATTGGTGATCAATCCGATCTTTCGCCCTCTTAATGGGGCGAAGTGATCTCGTTGAAGTACATCAATTCCGCAAAGAACGGGAGTTTCAGCCAGCATAATGCGGCTCCTGCTTCATCAGGTGTTCGAGGTCGAAGCCGTTGCTTTCCAGCACAGTGAGGCAAGCCTCCACCGCTTCCGAATTGTAACGTGTGCCGCGATTGTTGATCACTTCGTTCAGTGCAATTTCGATGCCAAGCGAAGGGCGAAACGGACGATGAGAAGCCATCGCTTCCACGACATCCGCCACTGCCATCATTTGTGCTTCAGGACTGATTTCGTCGCCGACAAGCCCCTGCGGATAACCGGAACCGTCAAGGCGCTCGTGATGTTGAAGCGCAACCATTGCAATAATCGGTTCTAGTTCAATGCCGCGCAACATTTCGTAGCCTGTGCGCGAATGGGTCTGAATGATTGACATTTCGGCGGGGCTGAGGTGTCCGGGACGAGAAAGAATCTCTGCGGGCAACGAAATTTTGCCGATGTCGTGCAACAGTGCCGCTTTGCGATAGCGCTCGATCTCTTCGGGAGTGCAACCGCGTACTTTTGCCATTTCCGTAACCAGTTTGGAGACACGCCGCTGGTGTCCCGCCGTATAAGGGTCGCGCAGGGCAATCGCATAGGAAAGCGCGTGAATTGTTCCTTCGAGTGTACTCTGGAGAAAGGAGTCGCCAGTTTTCAAGCGTTGTTGGAGGCTTTCGATTTCGCTTCGGTCATCAATATAAAGTGAAACGCCATCCTGTGAGGGGAAGCCACGAATCCGCCAGAGCGTAGACGGCTCTACTCCTGAGGGGAGAACACAAAGCAAATCGAAAGTCGTCTGCTTCAGCATCGCTGTCTGAGAAGCCGCAATTAATTCGGGAAGAGAGGAAAACGCCTCTACATTTTGTAGCGGTTGTCCTGTGAGAGAACTGTAATCCTGTCCTAGAAGCCTTTGTGCCTCACGGTTTGCAAACGTCAGCACTCCCTCCCGGTCAAGCGAAAGATAGCCGTGTTGCATCGAGTCGAGAATGTTGCAGAGACGGCGTTTGCTTTTCCGTAAGTTGCGCTCACTGACTCGCTTTTCCGTACTGTCTTCGAGATAAACGAGAAGGTGAGTTTCAGGAGTATCGGGGGCGTCTTTTATCTCGCACCTCACGTCCCGCATTGAGCCGTCTGGTGTACGAAGGTAGCGAAGTTCCGAGAGGTTTATAAGGGCTGAAAAGGTGGAGGGATGTTCCTTTGTTTCCAGTTGGGAAAAAAGCCAGTCGCAGAGATTGCTTTTTTCCGGAAGGTACGGAGTGATTCCGTAACGGTCATTCAGGGCGGTATTAACCGCAAAAATAGTTCCTGTAGATTTTTCGATGAGCAGAATCGGAACGGGTATCTCGTCGAGTGAAAGGCAGACTCCGTCCCTTTCGGACTTCCGCCTTTGACCCGGTTCACTTTCGATCCGTTGACGCACAATCGTCCGGTCGTCAAAAATGATCTCCTCAATGAGATCTGTGTCGGTTGAGTTGTGGAGAAGGGGTTCGTCTCTCTCCAGTGCGCTTAAATCTTTCATCCGCAGTCGCCTCCACTTCTACAGAGCCAACAGAAACCGTTTTCTGCGCCGATCACGCGGTCTTTCACTGCCCCAACTTATTGCTTATTGTGTTGCAAAATAATTTCAATTCGTTTCTAATGCGTCTTGTCTCGTTCCAATCTCAAATTGCCGTAGAGGTCACATTCTCCCGTCCAACCCGGCGGAATCAGGGTCGTTGCGTCGTGTTGAATGAGGATCGCCGCTCCCGCTACAGTTTGCCCGGTTGCCAGCGCAGAGCGATCATAAAGCGTTGCCCCTCCCCAACCCGTCTCATTACCTTTATAAAAAGGGATTTCTCCCCTTGGTACACCCGGCGTTTGTGGCGATACAAATTTCGGGAGGGAATAAGGACTCGGCTCCAGAGCGACCAGCCTGAGTGCTGTTGCCTCAATCTTCTGATTTTCCATTGCGTAGCCGTAAAGTCGCCTGTGTTCAAGATGAAAAAGTCGAGCGATCTTCTGCATTGCGTTCTCGCCGAGTTGCAAATCGTTCACCGAAACCGTGAGCGAGTGCGATTGTCCACGATAGCGCAAATCTACTCGCTTCTGCAAGGTACGCTCTGCACTCTGAGGCTGCTCCCGGTCGAACCTCTTTTCTAAAGCGGCTTGCATTGTTCTGAAACGCTCTTGCCAGTGAAGGGGCAAATCGCTCGCTTCAAGAGAAAGACATTCCGGCGGCATTGAAAAAAGGGTGTCGTGGCGCGTGTCCGCAAGAGCCAGACCGAGTGCGGAAAAAGCTCCGGGCGTAGGCGGAACCAGAACCCCCTTGAGACCCGTCGCCTCCGCAAGTTCGCAAGCGTGTAGCCCGCCCGCTCCCCCATAACACAGAAGCCAATAGTCAGCAGGGTGTCGTCCCCGCTCTACCGAAACCCGGCGAATGGCACGGGTCATCGTGGCGTTGCAAATCGCAATCACACCGAGTGCGGTCTCTTCGGTGGAAAGCCCCGTGCTTTGCGCGAGTATTGCAAAAGCGGCTCTCACCCGTTCCGCGTTGAGGGGCATCGTGCCACCGAGACGCACCCCCGAAGGCAACCTACCGAGCAACACATTCGCATCCGTCACCGTCAGGGCGTCCTCAAGGTGAGACGAGTGACCCTGACCGTAGGCAACAGGTCCCGGATTGGCTCCGGCACTCTGGGGCCCCACACGCAATGCCCCGGCTGTGTCTCGCCAGACAAGCGAACCGCCCCCGGCTCCCACCGTCAGAATGTCCAGTTGGGGCGTGGAAAGCGGTAACCCCCCGATTTCTCCCTTTTCCAGAAGCGCACATTCTCCGTTTGTGATGAGTGCGACATCGGCGGAAGTGCCTCCCATGTCAAAGCAGATCAGGTTCTGGAGTCCGGTTTCCTCTCCAGTTTTCATGGCGGCGATCACGCCCCCCGCCGGACCCGAAAGCGCAGTACGGGAGGCAAAACGCCCCGCTCTTTCCGGGCTGAGAATTTCGCCGTTCGATGCCATGACCCCGATTTCGGTCACGTCTGCGATAACCGGATCACCTTCGAGCCTGTCGAGATAACTCTTTAGAACAGGCGAAACAAACGCATTGGCAACCGTTGTAGAAGCACGTTCATATTCGCGGGGCGTCGGGGCTACCTCCGAAGAGAGCGAAATACTCCCGAACCCGTAGGCTTTTGCGATCTCGCCGACACGGAGTTCCGTTTCCGGGTTCAGATAAGAAAAGAGCGAAAGAACAGCAAGCGAGGTGTACTGCTGCTGTTTGATCCGCCTCAGTTGATTTTCGAGATGCGTTTCATTGAGCGGCAGCAAAACCTCTCCGCGCCAGTCGCGACGCTCGCTCATCTCAAAACAGGCTTCTCTCGAGATGAGCGGCGACGGTTGCACCGGGTGAAGGGCATACAGGGAAGCCCGGTTCTGACGTGCCGTGAACAGCAAATCTCGAAAGCCCTGCGTGACGAGAAAGGCGGTCTTTGCCCCTTTTCGCTCCAGTAAAGCGTTGGTCGCAACAGTAGTGCCGTGCATCAGGGTGAAAGGAGAGGACAGTTGTCCTCTCCTTTTCAGGTCTTGAAGCCCTTGTAGAAGGCTTTTTTCCGGTGACTGCGGAGTGGACAGGGCTTTATGGACGCGCACATTTCCTGCTGTGTCCAAAACCACAAAATCGGTGAAGGTGCCACCGACATCCACTCCAATGATGAGACTCATAAAGGCAAGGTACTTTTCGTTACAGTTGCAGAAATACTGATTATATGCTGTCAATGGGGTGAAGCACAGGTTTATTCGTGAGTCGGCCCCCCTGTTCCTGCACGATTTTAGAATTTTATTCCCGTATTTATTCTCGTAAAAATAAGCGGGTTGAGTTTAAGGGAACAACATCGCCTGAAACACGTTTTCTAAGGTGAGGGAAACAGCGGAAGCGGAAGTTATTTCGCTCTGTTTTTGTAATACCGTAAAGTAAGGAGCGTTGTCGCTAAAATGGATAGGAACACTACTCAAAATGAATCGCAAGAACTGATGGCACTGGAAGAGGACAATAACCTCGGACGTGGCTGGCACGGCGATCCTGAGCGTCACGCTGATGCCGGACGCAAGGGGGGCGAAACCGTCTCGCAAAACCGTGATCACATGGCGCAAATCGGACGGCGGGGCGGACAAACTGTTTCGCGTGACCGCGAACATATGGCACAAATCGGACGACGAGGCGGACAACAGCGCCGGAAGGTCACTTCCGACACAACAGAAACGACTAACCCCCAAGACAAGTAACCCGTGAACGAGAAAAATGGAAAAGACAGGGACAACTCTTTCGGGAGTTGTCCCTGTCTTTTCTCAGGTGAGAGCAAAATTTAATCTTGCCGCGCGGAATTTCCGGCTTTTCTAGCGTATACTACTCCATATCCAATCCGTGTTAAACCCATTGTGAATTCGACGCAGGATAACCGAAGGGCGAAGGGAAGCCGAACCGAGTGCTTCCGCACCCCTTTCTTCTTGCAGGACACGAAGACACTTTCCCTCTACCCCTGCCCTGAGAACCTGCTCTCTCATTGACGCCGACGGGCAAGGCAAACCAATATCTTTTGTAGGAGGTTGCCATTTATATGGAACCATTAAAAGCGATTATCGCTGAAGACGAGCAACTGACCCGCACGATCATTCGCGCCCGTCTTGAAAAACTCGGTCATACCGTCGTTGCCGAAGCCGAAGACGGGGTGCAGGTGGTGGAAGCCGCTCGCCTTTATCGTCCCGATGTCGTGATTCTCGACATCAAAATGCCGAACATGGACGGCATCGAAGCCGCCCGCATGATCCTCGCGGAAAACCCCTGCGCGATCCTCTTTCTCAGTTCGTTCGACGAAGAAGAACTCGTTCAGCAAGCCAGCGAAGCGGGAGCTTTAGCCTACCTGCTCAAACCCTTCCGCAAAGAAGATTTGGGACCCGCGCTTGAAATCGCAATGAGCCGCTTCCGTCAGATTCAGTCGCTCTCCAAAGAGATTGACAATCTTAAAGACACCCTTGAATCGAGAAAACTGATCGAACGCGCCAAAGGTATTCTGATGGATCGGCATGGCATGAGTGAAGATGAAGCCTTTAAGCGCATCCATTTCCAGGCGCGTAACCAGAACAAGAAAATGAAGGACATCGCCCAGTCCATTATCACTGCCGCCGATCTAATTTAGTTTCTCACCGTAACCTCGTTTATCGCCCCGCTCCCTAATCGCAGGAGTGGGGCGAAACTGATCCTCATGATTTTACTCACAACGCTATGCTTATTCCGTCACGCCTGATACTCGCTTCCGCTTCTCCACGCCGCCGGGAACTGATTTCGCTTCTCGGTCTGCCTTACGAAGTTTTGCCGAGCCGATACGAGGAACCCACGTCACACGACCGTGAAATTCGGATCGCCGACTTTGTGCAATTTCTCGCCCTTGAAAAAGCGCGTGAGGTGGCGACACGTTGCGGGGGAGGGTGGGTAATCGGGGCGGACACGGAGGTTTCGCTGGAAGAGATCGGAAATCCTCTTGGTAAGCCAACAGACGATGCAGACGCTTTTCGGATGCTACGCACTCTTTCGGGGCGCACACATCGGGTGACGACGGGCGTTGCCATCATTCCCGTGAGTGAAGCGGGCGTAATGAGTGAACCGATGACGTTTGCGGAGGTTACAGAGGTAACGTTTCGCTCTTTGACCGATACGATGATCCGCCGCTACGTCGAGACCGGAGACCCGCTGGACAAAGCAGGAGCCTATGGCGCACAGGACAGTGCCGCGCTTTTTATCGAGCAATACGACGGCGACTTCTTCAATGTGGTGGGGCTTCCCGTGTGTGCATTAGCAAAAAGGCTTGAGGAGAGTATCAAGTGGTGAGTGGTGAGTGTTAAGTATTGAGTTGAAGATTATCTCTGACCTCACCCCCCTCTCCCGATGCCCTCATTCTTCGGAGGAGAGGGAGAGCCAATGTCTGTTACTCTTTGACCGATATCAGTGCAAAGACCCTGTATTCGATCCCGTCTGCGTAACGTGAGTCAGTAGTGTATGGATCCTGTTTCTCCCCCTGATGTGAGGGGGAGGTTAGGAGGAGGTCTAAATTCGCTACCGTCTCCAGAGCAAAAGCGAGACTCTGGGAGGGTGTTGAAAAAGTCTTTGCTCGGAGCGAAAATTGATCGTGTTGTGTCCGGAGGAAGTCTTGCGAACCGTTGAGCAAGAGTTTGTGATTGGATGTCATTGCAGACCGTTGAGCAGGAGTTTATGATTGGGCGCGGGCGGAACGGGGCGCGAAATTTATTCTTGCGGCAAATAGCCAAATTTACTTTTTCAACGCCCTCTGAGGCGGCTAAATCGGCGGAATTAATTCGCCGAGGGCGGCTTCGCCGTTCTGAGTTCATCCAATCCCGGACATCAATGGAGGGTGACCGCTTTCCCCCTGCCTCCACCTTATCCCCCCCCCCCCCCTCC
>JACMPS010000585.1 GCA_014377395.1 Chthonomonadaceae bacterium | reverse complement strand
CGGACACCTGAAGCGTCGGCTTTTGCATTGAGTCCACGGAGGTGGACTTCGCGCTTTTGTAGCCGGGGAATTGATTCCCAGGACTCTCTTGCAACAATCTGAAAACCTTTTCGCTAAGGGACAAGATAAGTACATAAGGGGAAGGAGCCAATGCCATTCCGCCGTAACATCTCCATTTAATCTATTTTGCGGAAAGTGAATCATGCCATAAGCCAAACATTAACTATCGTTCTCAACACTTAATACTTAACACTTCTCACACCATTTCAATAAATTCGTCTTCGGTGAGAACGGGAACACCGAGTTCCTGCGCTTTCGTTAGTTTTGACCCGGCATTTTCTCCCGCGACGACAAAGGAAGTTTGCTTTGAGACGGAGCCGGATGCCCGCCCGCCCCTCTGCTTTACGGTACGTTCCGCATCTTCGCGTTTCATGCGTACCAGCGTTCCCGTAAACACAAACGTTTTTCCCTTAAACTCATCCGTGCGGGGGGCGGCGTCCTCTTCGGTAGGTTTGACCTCCTTTTCCAGAAGACGGTTCACCAGAGATTGATTGCGCTCATCCGCAAAAAACTCCGCGATTCCAATTGCCGTGATTTTGCCGATTTCGTGAACCCCGGCGAGTTCTTCCACCGAGGCTTGCCGAATCGCTTCAAGCGAACCAAAGTGCGATGCAAGCACCTCAGAGCTGCCATCGCCGACGTGCCTCATTCCCAGCGCAAACAAGAAGTTCGGGAGGGGGCGTGTTTTGCTTTTATCGATATTGGCGAGGATTTTGGCGGCAAGTTTTTCGCCCATACGCTCTAGAGGAAGCAACTGCTCCGGGAAGAGCGAATATAAATCAGCGGCATCCTTCACTAACCCCGCTTCAATCAGACTGGCGATCTGCTTTTCTCCCAGCCCCTCAATGTCCATTGCCCCCCGCGACACAAAATGTTCCAGTCGCGTCTGCACTTTGCGCGGACAATCAAAATTCGGACAGCGGACAATCGCTTCCCCCTCCGTTCGCACGATTTCCGTATTGCAGGAAGGGCAGTGCGTCGGCATCACAAACTCGATTTCGTTTCCCGTGCGCTCCGAAAGAACCACCTCGACAACTTCGGGAATCACTTCCCCCGCTCTCTGAACCACAACGGTATCACCGATTCGCACGTCTTTGCGTTTCACTTCTGTTTCGTTGTGCAGGGTCGCCTTTGAGACGATGACGCCTGCCACCGCAACCGGAGTGAGAAACGCAACCGGTGTAATCGCTCCCGTACGCCCGACATTCACGCCGATATTTTCGACTTTTGTTCGCACCTGCATCGCCGGGTACTTAAAGGCGATTGCCCAGCGTGGACTACGGCTGACCGCTCCGAGTTCTCGTTGTAGCGAGTAGGAGTTGACCTTCACCACAACGCCGTCCGTGTCGTAAGGCAGGTCTCCTTTCTTCACGCCCCACTCGTTGCAGTAGGCGATGACCTCTTCGATTCCGGCACACAGTCGGATGTTCGGGTTGGTTCGCAAGCCCCACGCCCGATACGTTTTCAGCAGGTCTTCCTGGCTCTCGAAGGCGTAGCCCTCACACGCGCCCACTGCATACAGGAAAATGTCAAGGCGACGGCTTGCGGTTTCGGTCGGGTCTTTCTGCCGGAGTGATCCGGCGGCGGCATTGCGGCAATTCGCAAAAATACGTCCGCCTTTCTCTTCCGCTTCTCCATTGATTCGCGCAAATTCCTTGTGGGAGAGAAAAACCTCACCGCGCACTTCGATCAGGGAGGGAAGTTCTCTCGATATTTCCCCACTTTGCAACTGCTTGGGGAGGGCGGCAATCGTTCGCAAATTGTGCGTGATGTCCTCGCCGACTTCACCGTTTCCACGAGTGCCGCCGGAAACGAACCTGCCGTTTTCGTAGGTTAGAGAGACGGCGGAACCATCTATTTTCAGTTCGCACAGGTACTCAAACGCGAGGTCTTCGCCTGCTCCCAGAGTGCGACGATTGCGGTCTTCCCAGTCGCGCAGGTCTTGCTCCCCGAACGCATTATCGAGGGAAAGCATTGGGACACGATGCCGAGAGGACGCAAATTCCGTGATCATTTCCGTGCCGACACGTTGCGTAGGGCTGTCCTCGGTCACAAGATCGGGGTGTTGCTCTTCGAGAAGACGGAGTTCCTGCATCAGCGCATCATACGCGGCGTCGGACAATTCCGGCTCGTCGTGCGCGTAGTACATCACGTTTGCCCGATTAATTCCTGCGCGAAGTTCGGCGGCACGGGCTTGAGTGGCGGGGTCTGAAGGTTGAGTTAGGGTGAGAGCGGGTCTATTTTCCATATACGGTTACTGTTAAAAAAAGCGCAATTGCGGAAACAAAATTTGCCCCTGAACGATAGATACCGTCTCTTGTACTGAGGGCATTTGCATTGCTCCCCCTTCCCTCCCGACGGAGGAGGGTTCTATAGGGAAGGGGGTCGGGGGGTTAGGTCTGCTCTCTCCATCCAATCGCAAACGGCGAGGCTCAACGGTTCGCCTCCCCTTCCATCGAAAGTGGTTCAAGGTATCGTATCTACTCCTCCTCGCTTGCGAACGCAGTAGGAGTCTTCTCTCAGGCGGTTACTTCGCAGGTCAGGCTCTCTCCAGATACCCCTCCACCAGTAAATCAGGCGGGTACTTATGAATGACATTTTGGT
>JACMPS010000584.1 GCA_014377395.1 Chthonomonadaceae bacterium | reverse complement strand
CCCCGTTCCCTTGCCGTGTACAATCCGAACCTGCGCCATTCCTGCAGCGTAGGCATCATCCATGTATTTGTCGAGAAGCGACTGCGCTTCATCGGCACGAAGGGCGCGGAGTTGCAATTCCGGCGCGATCTGCATTGCCTTACGAAGCACAATTTCAGAGGTGGCAGTCGAGGCGGATTTGGCGGATTTCGTCTCTTTGCGTTCGATTTCGGCAGCCTCCGCTTTTTTGAGCGGACGGAGTTGTTCGAGGGGAAGAGTGGCTCGCATCGCTCCCATTTGAACGGCTACCGTTCCGTCTCTGGGGTTTTCAAGCAGTTGCCCGTCAATGCCGAGCGTGACAACTCGCACACGATCTCCATTTCGGTAAACGTGATTCGGGTCAACGGGGGCGAGCGTTTCGGCAGGAGTGGCATCGCCGGGAGAGAGGGCGTTGTAAGTCTCGTTACGAAGCGCATTGAGTCTGCCCCGGACATCGGGTCCCTTTCGGATGCCCTGTTGCATCCGTTGCAGTTCCTTAACGATGTTCTCCGACTTCTCCTGAGCGCGACGCAAAATGTCCCGTGCCTCCATTTGCGCTTCCTGCTTTACGGTGCGTTGAACGTTTGCCACTTCATTGACCCGGCGACTGTACTCCTCGCGCAGTTTCTCCGCCTCTTCCTTTGCCCGTTTCGCGTCACGCTCCGCCGCAAACGTCGCCTTTTTGCTTTTTTCGATCTGACCGAGCAACTCGCCCGTCTCGATCTCGCGGCGATCCAGAAACTCGCGGGCGTCCTCAATAATGTCTTCTCGCAACCCAATACGCCCCGCAATGTAGAGCGCGTTCGACATTCCAGGAACACCGAGCAAAATGCGATACGTGGGACTCAACGTCTCTTTGTCAAACTCGACGGAAGCGTTTTCAACACCGGGGCGGGCGTAAGCGTATTCCTTCAGTTCGCCGTAATGCGTCGTCGCCACCACTCGCGCCCCTTTCCGCATGAGGTAATCGAGCAGGGCTTTGGCAAGTGCCGCGCCCTCAGAGGGGTCAGTGCCGGAACCCACTTCGTCCATAAGAACAAGGGCATTTGAGCCAATCGTTTCCGTGATCCGTACGATGTTTTTCAGATGCGCGGAAAAGGTGGAGAGCGATTGCTGAATGTCCTGTTCATCTCCAATGTCGGCGTAAATCTGATCAAAAAGCGCAATCTCCGATTCGGGATTGGCGGGAATTTGTAACCCGGCGAGGGTCATCAGCGTGTGCAATCCGAGCGTTTTAAGGGCGACGGTTTTACCGCCCGTGTTGGGCCCCGTAATCAGAAGTGTTGTAAATTTATCACCGAGTTCAATGTCAATCGGGACGACATCGCCTTTGAGGAGCGGATGTCGTGCATTGACGAGTTTGACGATGCCTCGCCGATTCAACTTAGGTTCGTTTGCGTCCATTTCTTCGGCAAGAACGGCTTTTGCATGAATCACGTCGAGGTGTCCGAGAATGGAGATCATGCGCGAAAGTTCCTCGTGATAGGAGCCGATCATCGTGGAAAGTTCGCCTAAAATGCGGTCTACTTCTTTTTCCTCATGGAGTTGAAGTTGCTTGAGTTCGTTTCCGAGTTCCGCCGTTTGTGCGGGTTCGATGAAAACGGTTGCGCCGGAGGAGGACATATCATGGACAATCCCCCCGAAGGCACGGGCATATTCGGCTTTTACGGGGAGGCAATAGCGTCCGTCACGCACCGTCACAACAAATTCCTGAATGAAAGTTTTGGTTTTCTCGGAAGTGAGCAGAGATTGCAAGCGATCATTGAGGCGATTAGAAACGACTTTGAGTTGTGACCGTAGCCGCCCCAGTTCCGGTGAGGCAGAGTCGCGTACCTCGCCGTTTTCGGAGATACAAGCCTCAATGCGTTGCTCAATGATTTGCAAAATGGGCAAGTTGGTTGCCATTTCCGAGAGGGTGGGGGCTTTGTCGGTGCGATGAAGCAGGTACTGGCGCAGTCGTCGTCCGCTTTCGGCGGAGTAGCGGACTTCGAGCATTTCCCGTGCAATCAGCCTTGCTCCGATGCGGGCGCGTTCGACGGTGGAGCGAATGTCGTAGATGCCGCCGAGCGGGACGCCTGAGTCGGATTCGCGTAAAAGTCGTGCTTCGCGGGTTTCTTGAAGGCGTCGCAAAACGGTTTCCGGGTACGGAAGCGGTTCGAGTTCAAGGGCGAATTCGCGTCCGACAGCATTAGAAGTATGTGAGGAGAGGCGGGCGATGACCTTGCTGTATTCGAGTACGTGTAAAGAGTGTTTGTCCATAATTGGGTGATCGGAAATAAGATTGATTTGTTGAGATTAAAGAGATTGGAAAACGAAAGGGCTCCCGATTCTATACGTTTTTCGAGGGCAATAGATGCCCGAAGTCCTGTTGCCGGGGCGTTGCATCCGATACATTATAGCCGATGTAGGGGAATGTGCTAAAGACCGGCGATCTGTAAGTGATCCACGTTTCGCTCTAAAGAAGAATCACTTGCCCGTAAGTTGTGATAGCAGGATAGGGGAACCGTTGGAAAAGGAGAAAGATAAATGACGATTACACTCACGCGGGAACTGGAACGAGCCGGTAGTCAACGAGCAAAGCGACAGGGAATGACACCCGAACGTCTCGCCGTCGAAGCACTGAATCGTCTTTTCCTGGCGTCCGAAACAGGGCAAAATCAGAACGATGCTCTCCATTGGAAAAGCCTTAGACATCGCTATCAAACTCTGGTGGAAAAAGAGTTTACGCTGGGACTGACGGCAGAGGAAGTGAAGGAGACTGAGAGATTGGGAGCGGAGATCGATGCCGCTGAACTCGCGAACAAGAAGCAACCCTTTGCAAAATTAGTGGCAACGACTCAGGAGACGGTAGAAACACGGCGAGGGAGCATGAAAGAGAGGTTGCTTTACATGGCTTCTGATTTCGATGAAACCCCCGACGATTTCAAGGACTCCCTGAAATGAGGCTTCTCCTCACGCAATTCATTCTCCGTTTCACCCCACATCTCTCGGATTGTGTTGAAAAAGTCCACCCCCTCACCAGAGAACTCTCATTGAAACTACCTTTTTTCCGGGAATGGGAGTATCGGCAGGAGTGGCAACGTATGGTATACTAGTTTCCACGTATTTCTGTTTTTCGACACGTCAGGGAGGGTGCTGGACATGGGTAAATTCGAGTTGATTTCAGGCTACAAGCCGGACGGCGATCAGCCGCAAGCGATCCAAAAACTGGCGGAAAGCATACGTGCTGGTAATCGTTACCAGACGTTGCTGGGAGCGACGGGGACCGGCAAAACTTTCACGGCGGCCTGTGTCATTCAGGAACTGCAAAGACCCACGCTCGTTATGGCGCACAATAAGACCCTCGCCGCACAACTCTGCTCGGAGTTTCGGGACTTCTTTCCCAATAATGCCGTCGAGTATTTCGTCTCCTACTACGACTACTATCAGCCGGAAGCCTACATTCCGCAAACCGACACTTTTATTGAGAAAGACTCACAGATCAATGATGAAATTGATCGCTTGCGCCACTCCGCAACCCAGGCGATTCTCGAACGCCGTGACGTAATCGTTGTTGCCTCGGTGTCCTGCATTTACGGGCTTGGTTCGCCTGAAGAGTACCAGAAGATCGTTTGTGCCTTCAAGAAGGGGATTGCGTTTGATCGCGAGGAGGCATTGCAACGCCTTGTTGCGATGCAGTTCACCCGCAACAACATGGAATTGTCACGTGGTACGTTTCGGGTGCGCGGCGACACCCTTGAAATTCAGCCCGCCGATGAAGAGATTATCATTCGAGTAGAGTTTTTCGGCGATGAAGTCGAGAAGATCACACTCGCAGACCCGCTCACGGGTGAAGTGATCGGAACAAGAGACACGATTACGGTTTTCCCAGCCTCCCACTTCGTTGCGGGAGAAGAGCGCATCAAAATCGCCATGAAAACTATCGAAGCGGAGATGCACGACCGCATCGATTATTTCAAGGGACGCAACGAATTGATCGAGGCGCAACGCATCGAACAACGCACCAAGTTCGACCTTGAGATGATCCGTGAACTCGGCTACTGCTCCGGCATCGAAAACTATTCGCGGCACCTAGACGGACGTATTCCCGGAACTGCCCCACATACCCTGCTTGATTACTTCCCCAAAGATTTCCTGATGATCGTGGATGAAAGTCATCAGACTTTGCCGCAGGTACGCGGGATGTACAACGGCGACAAAGCCCGCAAGGATGTGCTGATTAATTTCGGCTTTCGACTGCCTTCCGCCGCTGATAACCGCCCCCTCAAGTGGCACGAGTATGAAGAGCGTATCGGGCAGGCGATTCTCGTTTCCGCCACGCCAAGCGTTTTCGAGAAAGAGAACAGCACTGTCGTTGTCGAACAAATCATTCGCCCAACGGGGCTGATTGATCCGGAAGTAATTATTAGACCGACAAAAGGACAGATTGACGACCTGATCGAAGTGATCCACGTTGCCATTGAGAAGGAGGAGCGGGTTCTGGTCACGACGCTCACGAAGAAAATGGCGGAAGACCTGACGGAATATCTTGAAGACTTGAAAATTAAGGTCAACTATCTTCACTCCGACATCAAAACCATGGAGCGCACCGAGATTTTGAGAAACCTGCGTCTTGGTATCCACGACGTTTTGATTGGAATTAACCTGTTGCGAGAAGGGCTAGACCTGCCGGAAGTGTCTACCGTTGCCATTCTCGATGCCGACAAAGAGGGCTTTTTGCGTTCCGAGACGGCACTGATTCAGACGATTGGACGCGCCGCCCGTAACGTTGGCGGCAAGGTTATTCTCTACGCCGACAAAATTACGGGGAGTATGGAACGGGCGATCAATGAGACAAACCCCCGCCGCGAAAAGCAGGTGGCTTATAATGAGGAACATGGGATCACGCCCTACACGGTCAAAAAAGCGGTGCGCGACTTGATTGCTTCCGACAAAGTGGCGGAAGACGCAAATGCTTATAGCACGGGTAACGCAACGGCGAAACTACGAGCCGACCCTGCGACCATGAGCATTGATCAGGTGGAAGAAGTGATTCGTTCGCTGGAGAAAGAGATGAAAGAGGCGTCTCGCGCCTTCAACTTCGAGTATGCCGCCGAGGTACGCGACGAAATCAACGAACTGCGCCGTTTCGCTCCAAAGTCCGAAGTCGGTAAAAACGAAAGCACCTCAAAACTCGGCAAGGATGCGGCACTCTACAAACCCAAACGCGGCAAAATCGAAAAGTGAAACGGTTTTCTCTGCAATCCACAACAAACTTTAAGAACGTGAGAACATCAGGATTTGACACAGACCAACCTGACTGTTCCTGGAGAAATAATGCATCTGATTTATGCCGGGTTTAAAGAGTGATCTAATAGACCTCTTTCATTAGTACCTATTAGTCCTAAATTTCGGCTTTCGGTTTATCTCACTGGTGGTATTGCTTGACCGTTCAGAGAACCAATTTTAGGACTTATGCAAGAGATCTATTATTTCAGATGCCTCTTTTCGCAAAAGGCAGGACATCGGAGGACAAAGCGCGAATAACCCTTTTAACTCGGTGGAGGGAATGACCGCTTGCAACAAAAACGCACGTTCTGGGAAATGACGGGGTATCAGTGGCTTGTTCTGTTTGCCGCTTGGCTTGGCTGGGGTTTCGACATCTTCGATGGTCTCCTCTTCAACTACGTCGCCTCCAACTGCGTTCCGACCCTTCTGCACGTCCCTATAGGAACCCCCCGCGCCACACAACTCACTCTACAATGGGTAGGCATTACGGCTTCGATTTTGTTGCTCGGTTGGGCGTTGGGTGGAACCCTCTTCGGCAAAGTCGCAGACAAAGTGGGCAGAACAAAAACGCTTCTCCTCACGATGTTGCTTTACTCGATTGGAACGGCGGCGTGTGCGTTCGCCCCGAATCTTCCCTTTTTGATTTTTTGTCGGTTTATCGCAAGTCTGGGCATCGGGGGCGAGTGGGCGGCGGGCGCGGCAATGGTCGCAGAGGTGGTTCCTGAGAAAAGGCGCGTGGAAGCCGGAGCGTTGCTTTACACTTCCGCTCCGGTCGGGCTGTTTCTTGCCACCTTCGTCAACCTGCAAATTTCGGGCAAATGGCTTAAGGACAGCCCCGAAACCTCATGGCGTTACGTCTTTCTCTGCGGTCTGATTCCGGCGGCGGTTGCGTTTATCCTACGCCTGTTCGTGAAGGAGCCGGAACGTTGGAAAGCCGCCAAAGGCTTGCCGCCCCGGATCGCCGAACTCTTTACGCCTCAACTTCGCAAGTCTACCCTGAGCGGTTTTCTGATGGCTCTTACGGCTTTGCTGACGTGGTGGAGCGTCAGTAATTTCATCCCGACAATTGCAGGAGGGCTTGCAAAAGGGCGGGCAGTTCTCACGCACCTCGACAAATCCGGCACAGCGGCATTGGTCGAAGGTTGGAAAGCATGGGCAACCAACGCCTTCAATCTCGGTGGACTGATCGGCACACTGTTGACGGTTCCCGCTTCCAAGTTCCTCGGCAGACGCGCTATGTTCGGCATCTACTTTTTCCTTTCGGCGATAGCGCTTTTCGCCGCGTTCCGCCTTGACCTCACCGATGAGGCACGGCTGATGATGTATTTCCCCATTGGCTTGACCGTTTTCGGTGTGTTCGGCAGTTTCACTTATTATTTACCAGAACTCTTTCCCACCCGGTTACGCGGAACCGGAGCAGGCTTCTGCTACAATGTGGGGCGCGTGATCACGGCGGCGGGTCCCCTGCTCATCGTCAGTGCCGCGACTTCGATTTCTCCTGTTTTAAGTGCGATGAACGCCCTGTTCTATGTGGGCTTTGTTCCGCTCATCGGCTTGTGTTTGCTTCCGCTTGTCGTCGAAACCAAGGGGCGCGTTCTGGAAGACTGAAGACTATAGGGAAGGGATTTCATCCACAGATTAACACCGATACACACAGATTAAAATGCAAAAAGAGGGAGGAGAAGTGAATTTTTCAACTCAACACTTAATCCTTAACGCTCAACACTTTTCCCTGACTCTTAATCTGTGGATAAAATTTCTTTTGCATCTCGAGGCTCTTTTTAGGTCATGACTTTTCAACTTTCACCCGAACCCCTCTCGTTTTCTGAGGAGCAACTGCGCGACCCTGAGTTCAGTTTACGCCGCGAGTGGCTAGTCACTAACGGCATCGGTGGGTTTGCGTCCGGCACAATTGCAGGGGCGAACACGCGCCGCTATCATGGGCTACTTATCGCCTCGCTTGTGCCGCCTGTCGAACGAACGCTTTTTCTCGCCAAACTTGATGAAACCCTCCAAGTCACGGACAGCGCAGGGAAAGTCACGGCGTATCCGCTTTTCTCGAATGTGTGGGACGGCGATACCGATACAGAAGGTCTCAGAACACTGAGTTCATTTGCGCTGAAAGCAAACCTGCATCCAACATGGGCCTGGACGCCTGCACCCGGCATCCGGCTCGAAAAAATGATCTTTATGGTTCCGGGACAAAACACTACTTTCGTTGTCTACACCTTGAATGAAGCTCCCGCCGATGTCATCGTGAAACTACGGTTGACGCCCCTTTTCGCGTGGACGGATTATCACCATGAGATGCAAGAAGTCGGCGATCCGCCCTGTAAATGGAACGGCAAAAAATTAACGGTAACTCCCAACGGCGTCCAGAACGGAAAAGACGGACTGAGACCGATTACGCTAAGGGCGGAACGAAACAACACACGCCTTCCCCTCCAGATTGGCTTTCGGTTTGCACCGGAATGGTATCGAAACTACTTGCATTCGAGGGAAGCCGAACGCGGTCAGGATTGCCACGCAAGCCTTTTTACACCGGGTGAACTGACAGTGACTTTGCCCATAGATGATGCCATCGAGTTCGGTGTCTCCTGCGAACAAAGAGCGGGAACCTCTTACAGCGACATTTTCGAGACTACTTTCCAGAAACGCCCTGACCTGATCAGAGCGCGTTCGCAACAGTTCGACGAGGTGGGAAAGCGACTCGCAATCGCCGCCGATGCGTTCCGTGTTTCAGGGGCAGACGGCAGAAAAACGATCATTGCGGGGTATCACTGGTTTACGGATTGGGGGCGAGACACGATGATTTCCCTGCCCGGTCTCTGCTTGACGACGGGCTATCCTGAGTTCGCCCGTGAGGTGTTGCTTTCTTTCGCCGAAAACTTAAAGAACGGCTTGATTCCAAATCGCTTTACGGATGCCGGAACCCCCCCCGAATACAATACCGCCGATGCAACATTGTGGTTTGTCAACGCCCTGTATCGCTACGTCGAAGCAACGGACGACTGGGCAATTTTGGACACGGGACTGTGGGAGAAATTGCAGAGGATCGTCAGTCAGCACGAAGCGGGAACACTGCACGGCATCAAACTCGATCTCGAAGACGGATTGCTGTTTGCGGGGGAGGCGGGAATTCAGGTGACGTGGATGGACGCGAAAGTCGGGGATTGGGTGGTGACGCCCCGCATCGGAAAGCCTGTTGAAATTTGCGCTCTGTGGATCAACGCACTGGAAATTTTGCTTCGATTTGCGGATAAGCGCGGCGAAACGCTTCTGTCTCGCCGCTACTCCGTTCTGTGCGAGAGAGCAAAGTCGAGTTTTCTCACTCGTTTTCCTCGCCCCGACGGTCAGGGGCTTTACGATGTTCTGGATACGCCTGATTATCACGCCCCCGATACCGCCATACGCCCGAATCAGGTGTTTGCGCTGAGTTTGCCGTTCGCGCCGATCAGTCCGAAATCGCCACTCGCTTCGTTCATTTTGCACACAATCGAGCGAGAACTGGCGACGCCTTATGGCTTGCGAAGTTTGTCCCCATCTTGCCCCGGCTACCAGGGGCAATACAGGGGCGATACGCTGAGTCGGGACGGTGCTTATCATCAGGGGACGGTGTGGGGCTGGCTTCAGGGATCGTATGCGGAGGCACATTTTAAGGTTTATGGCGACAAAGAGGCTTCCTGCGAACTGTTGCGTCCGCTCACCGAAAGCCTCGGCGATTTCGGCGTCGGCTTTCTTCCTGAAATTTATGACGGCGACGCGCCTCATCACCCCAACGGCTGTATCGCGCAAGCGTGGTCGGTGGCGGAAACACTGCGTGTCTGGGTTCTGCTGAGTTAATCGGTTTACGAGTAAAGAGTGGGGTGGAATCAAAAGAGGTATGACGGTTAGCAAAAGTAGGGAGCGAGTAAAATGGCAACCATTTCACCTAAAGCGGAATTGACCCCCGAACAGATTATCGAAGCAATTAGCCAACTCAATTCACAGGATTTAGAGGTGGTCACACGTCAAGCTCTTCAACGTTAATCTCAACAAAAAGCGGAGGGTTAGAAAGATGAGTGAAGAAGCCATGGCTCCCTTTCAACAGGAAGCCGAGCGTGTGTTCTCGACAAAGAAGGAGTGGCACCGGAAACAGGCGCAACTTCCCCTGAAAGGAAAAGTACGCATCCTCCTGCAAATGCAAAAGGACGACTACCCGATTTTGTTGAAGCGCGGCGTCCTCAAATCATGGGAAAAGCCCTGGACAATCGAACCCTGATCATTTTCCGACCAGTCGTACCGCCAACGTGCCAAACAAAATTACTTCGCGCTTCTCGTGCAGATTATCTGCCTTCTCCAGAAACTCAAGCAGGGTTTCGTAAGCCCGCTCCACCTCATCAGGCGAAACAAAGTAATCCAGACGATCATGCGCTTCCGTGTAAGTGCCATGCGGTTTATGCCGGATCGTTTGCGGGCTTTTGAGGAT
>JACMPS010000583.1 GCA_014377395.1 Chthonomonadaceae bacterium | reverse complement strand
TACCATTTTGTCTGAGAGGCGTCTTACCTGAATAGTTTTGCATTTTATTTACTCATCAAAAAAAGACTTTTTTCTAGAAAGAAAAATACCGATGCTTTTCCCTGTTCCTCCCGTTATACCGTCGAATTTAACTTCCACTTCGCTTATTTTGTCCTCCGCTCTGCTACTAAAAGGAGAGAAAGAGGTTGCCACGAAAGCACAATTCAAGAAGTGGGGCGAAGAAACGCTTCAACGCCTTTTTACCGAGTTTAGATCGGATCGCCCCGGTCTCTATTCCGATGAGCGATCCAGCGAAAAGCTGAAGAAGAGTGGTCCCGCGTTTATGTGGGGTTGCGGAGTGATGCTGTCGGCACTGACCGCCGCCGCAAAGGACAAGCCAAAAGAGTACAAGCCGCGCCTGGAGCCATTCATTACCGGATTGGAAGTGTACTGGAATAACGCGGGTGACGTGGGCGGGTACGACGTGTTGCCGCTTCCCAAGCCCCCGGATCGCTACTATGACGATAACGCCTGGGTCGCAATTTCGCTCATGGAAGCCTCTTCGGTGACGGGGAACAAAGACTATTTGCAGAAAGCAAAGCGAACCCTCGATTACGTCCTCAGCGGTGAAGACAAAAAAGAGGGCGGCGTCTACTGGCGAGAGAATCCGCGTGACTCAAAGAATACCTGCTCCAATGCTCCAGCTATCGTGGCGGCGTTACAATTTTTCCAGATGACGGGCGACGCAACCTACAAAGACACGGCAATCCGCATTTACGGGTGGACTAACAAATACCTGCAAGACAAAGACGGTCTTTATTTCGACAACATCAAACTCAATGGTGAACTGGGAAAGAGAAAGTGGGCGTACAACTCGGCTCTGATGATTCGTGCGAACTTACTCATGGCGCAAGTCGAAAAAAACGGTGTGAAGAAGAAATTGTTTTTAGTGGAGGCGCGTCGGATTGCAGACGCATCGGAAGCAAAGTGGATCGTGCCGGAAACCGGGGCATTCGATGATGAAGCGTTTTTTGCGGTTCACCTCAGTGGAGCGTTGCTCTTGCTTGCTCGTCAGGACAAAGATAATGCTCGGCGTGATCGCACCTTGCGGGCATTAACCTATCTGGGACAAACGGGACGGGGTGCGGACGGCTATTTCCCGACGCACTGGTCGAACAAAAACGGCAAGCGAAACCGCACCTCGCTTCTCGATCAAGCGAGTGCCGCGCGTGCCTTTTTGTTTGCCGCCAGTTCCCTGTAAATGGAAAATTAAAGGGACACCAGAGTTTCTGGTGTCCCTGAGTGCGATGAAACATTTCGCAAACTGAGAAAGGTTTTTCGGAGGTAGCGGTTTTCTGAAGTTCCTTACTGCTTTCCGCCTGCCTTCGATATGAGTTCAGCAATCTCAGGTTCATTATGATATTTTGCATAAAACAGGGCGGTATGCCCCGCTTTATCTTTGATGTTTAAGTTCGCCCGATGTTTGATGAAAAATTCGACCAAGCCTCTACTTTTCTGATCCGTGACATGGATTAAGGCAGTCATCCCCCACTTGTCTTGAGCGTTGATGTCCGCTCCATGCTTTATCAGCAACTCCGCAATGGAAACGTCGTCAACGCCCTCAGAGTTCATCAAAGCAGTCTGTTTGTCTTCGTCTCGCTCGTTGACATCGAACTTTCTTTTCAGGAAAAACCTGACCGCTTCAATATTTCCACCTCTAACAGCACTGATAAGAAGAGGGATACCGTTCTTTGAGGGCAAATGCGGATCGGCACCAGATTTGATTAAAATCTGAAATGTTTCCCATTGTCCAGCTGTGAGGGCATGTGCAAGAGCACTCCAACCGTAACGATCTTTCCCGTTCACATCAGCACCATGACCCAATAATATACGGATCACCTCCTCATGCCTATCGGTAGCCGCCGCATTTAATCCGTCTTGCAGATTCGTTTTATCGATCCCCTTTTTCAAGAGGAGGCGAACACATTCTACGTTATCGACGGCGTAAGACAAAGCAGTATTACTATCGAGTCTCAGATTGGGGTCGGCTCCATAATCGAGTAGGAGCTTGAGCATCTGTGCGTTGCTGAGGGATGCCGCAAACATGAGAGCAGACCGGTGTTCGTAGTAGTCGGGATGCCCATTACGATCAATCAGGTCTCGAAGCCCTGAGTACCGACTGGGCCACCCCTTCGCATTGGGAGAGGCCCCGCGTTGGAGCAATGCAGTCGCTTCTTGAAGATCGCCATCTCGAATGGTCCCCATCAAGTTGCGATCAAGGATCGGTTGACTGTTTTGATAGCCTCTGTAGGATAGCATCAGCAACACAGCCATAAAGATTGCAGAGAATGTCAACCGCTTTATAAGTGGTCGTGGCTTCATTTTCTAATCCTCCAGTACAAACCGCATTTTGCTCACTCACCAAAAAAACCGTTTATCGGCTCTCCTCGACTACGGATATATAGAGTGAGAATCGCTCAGTAAATCTAACAAACTTTAACCTGACTGATTGGTAGCGGAATACCTCTCTGACGAAGGAGATTGCGACGGTTTAGGGATTATTACGGACTGACGCTTTTTGTGGAAGAAAACGGAGCAATAAACTGCTATTGTTCCTCCCCCTGATGCAAGGGGGAGGTTAGGAGAGGGTTGAGGGTTGTTCTCGCTCCCCGCATCGCGTCCGGCAGGACGCCTTCACCGCAGGTGCTTAGCGGCGGTCTTTAGACCGTTGACTAAAGCCCAACGAGGCGAGTGTCGGCATCTCCGAATCTGTCTAGGTGAACCCCCATTTTATCCATCAAGGAGAGATAGAGACTGCAAACCTTCCGGTTGTCGTCTCCCTTGTCCCGATAGTTCAGCACTCTGCCTGTCGTCAATGCCCCGCCTAAGCCACCTACCGTGAGAATCGGAAGGGTTGAGTTGTCGTGGACAGAACCGGAGAACATATTCGAGAGCCAGAGAAGACAGGTGCTGTCCAGCACTGTGCCTGTTCCTTCCGGCATCGCTTGCAATTTGCCCGCGAGGTAGGCGAGTTGACTGATGTAGTAGCGTGTGATTCGCTCGTAATCGTCCGAGTTGTCATGGTGAGACGCTGGGTGATGCGAGTCGCGAACCCCTAAAAACGGATAGAAAAGCCCGGAAAGGTCACGACACATCAACATGGTAGCGACACGGGTTTTATCGGTCTGAATGGCAAGTGCCACAATGTCGCACATCAAGCGCATATGCTCACGAATGTCTTCCGGCAAACCGTTATCAGGTCGCTTCATGCCAACAAGAGGCTTGCCCCGGTCTTTTGCTTTTGTGACGGCTTTACCCATCTCGCCGCGCATTCGCTGAGCGCGTTGCTCCACTTCCCGCACACTCGTCAGATATTCGTCCAGTTTGTTGCGGTCATCCAGACTGATGCGGCGGCGAAGCCCCGATGCTTCTCCGCTGACTCTGTCCAGAATGCTTTCCAGTCTGCGGCTTCCGTTGTTCTCGAAAAGACTGTCGAACGCAAGGGAGGGATAAACCTCTGTGGGAACCGGGGAATCGGCACTTTGCCAGGAAATGTGCGAACTGTACGCCATCGAGAAATTCGACTCGTGGTAGCCTGTCAACGGTTGCTCGCAGGACAGGACAAGGCTCGGTTGCGCGGTCTCCTGACCGATTTTTGCCGCCAACACCTGATCAAGACTGATACCGCCATGCAAGACTGCGCCTCGTGTAAGCGGCATTCCTGAAAGAATATTCCCTGTCATACCGGGATGAATCCCGACTCCGGTAGAGGGTTTATTGAAAAGTCCATTGATCACATTGAGTTTAGTTTTGTACGGTTCAAGAGGTTGAAGACTTTTGCTCAACTCCATCGTCGCGCCCTCGCCCTTTGCAGACCAGTTGTTCGGGCTGATTCCGGTTCCCATAAACTGAACCACAAAACGCTTTGGCGGTGTGTTCGGTGCGGCAGGCTCGTCTAAGGTGGCTCCCCAGACAGGAACCGACTCAAGCCAGGGCAAAGCCATCATTACTCCGGCTCCCCTCAGGAAAATACGTCGGGAGAGTGAACCGCCCGGTTTTTGGTCTTCATTCGACATTTTTCTAAACCCTCGTTTTCGTCGTCAATGCGCGTCGGTTACGGAACTGCGGACTTGTGACAATCGTTTCCACCAGCGTTCCAAATCGGTATTCACCCTTTACCAAACGTTGCCTCATCTTCAGCAACAGCGAATCATCGGACGGTTGCAAACTGCGCCCTAATCCATAGGACAACAACTTGCGACTAAAAGTGTCGAGAAATTCGGTTTGTCGTTTCTGACGAACGAACTCCCGCAACCCGGAAACCCCGGTACGATCTACGCCGCCGGGAAAGGGGGCTTTTGCATCTACGGGTTTTCCACCGAGGTCTTTCAAGCGCAACTCACCAATGGGACCGTACCCCTCGAAAACAAGTCCGTAGGAGTCGAAACGGGCATGACACCCGGCACAAGCCGGGTTTTCACGATGCTGCGCGAGGGCTTGCCGAAGTGTCAAGTCACCGAGTTTGCTTTCATCGGTTGGCAACGCGGGAAC
>JACMPS010000582.1 GCA_014377395.1 Chthonomonadaceae bacterium | reverse complement strand
GAGCAAATCAAAACTCCGGCAGGTGAATTCAAGGCTCTTAGTGTTGAGGAAACCCGTCCCGGCATCGTGACCCGAACCTGGTATGCACCGAACGTGGGAATAGTAAAGCGCACGATTCGCGGAGGAGCCACAAAAACCGTTTTTCTTTTGTCCTCGCCGACAACCGGCTAGAGCGAATGTCCCTATCTTTTGCGTATGACATTTCCGATTGATTTTAGAAACCCTTTCAGAAATCAATCGAAACCGATTTGACATGAATTGAGATTAACACAATGGAGTTAACATAACCCTATGGCGATACGACCGGAAGAAATCACCGACATTCTGATCAAAGAATTACAGTCTTACACCCGTGAGGTGGAAGAGGTAGGTGTCGGAACCGTCCTGCAAGTCGGGGACGGAATTGCGCGAATCTACGGACTGCAAGATTGTATGGTGTCCGAACTTCTTGAATTTCTCGATGAGAAGGGCAACCCGATTGCCGACGAAAGCGGCAACATCATTCGCGCCATTGCCCTTAATCTTGAAGAGGACAACGTGGGTGCGGTTATCCTTGGGCCCGTTCAGGGAATTCGCGAAGGCACCACCGTCAAGCGAACCGGGCGCATCATCGAAGTGCCTGTCGGTGAGGCAATGTTGGGGCGTGTCGTCAATGCCGTTGGCGATCCGATTGACGGCAAGGGCCCCATTATCACCGACAAATACGCGATCATCGAGCCGGGAGTCCCCGGTGTTATTGAGCGTCAGCCGGTGAAAGAGCCGCTCCAAACCGGAATCAAAGCGGTAGACGCCCTCGTTCCGATTGGACGTGGACAGCGCGAACTCATTATCGGAGACCGAGGAATCGGCAAAACCGCGATTGCGCTGGACACGATCATCAATCAGAAAGGCGGCGACGTTTACTGCATCTATGTGGCAATCGGACAGAAAGCCTCGACGGTCAACAACGTTCGCATCGCTCTTGAAGAAGCCGGGGCAATGGAGTATTCCATTATCGTCAACGCAACCGCCGCTGACCCCGCTCCCATGCAGTTTATCGCTCCCTTTACCGGGGCGGCGATGGGCGAATACTTCCGCGATCTCGGCAAGCACGCGCTGATTGTTTATGATGACCTCTCCAAACACGCGATTGCTTACCGTCAGGTTTCCCTGCTTCTCCGACGCCCACCGGGGCGCGAAGCCTATCCCGGCGACGTTTTTTACCTCCACTCGCGACTTCTGGAGCGTGCCGCCAAACTGCGTGAAGACTACATCATCGTGGACAAGGATTCGACTACGACAACTGAACTTTACAAAGGCGTGGACGGCAAAGAGTATCAGGGCGGTGACGGCAGACGCGACGCAGAAAAAGTAATGAATGAGATGCCGGACGCCGATAAATATACGGTGGTTCGCAAATACGGAACGGGTGGAAGCCTGACCGCATTGCCGATCATCGAAACGCTTGCCTCCGACGTTTCCGCTTATATTCCGACAAACGTGATTTCGATCACTGACGGTCAAATCTTCCTCGAACCCGACTTGTTTTATTCCGGGGTTCGTCCGGCGATCAACGTAGGAATTTCGGTTTCTCGTGTCGGACGTTCGGCAATGATTAACGCAATGAAGGGCAAAAACGTGGCGGGACAGTTGCGCCTCGACCTTGCTCAATATCGTGAGGTTCAGGCGTTTTCGCAGTTTGCTTCCGACCTCGACAAAGCCACCCGCGCCCAGTTGGATCGTGGTTCGCGCCTTGTCGAAGTTCTCAAGCAATCGCAATATCAGCCCATGCCTATCGAGCAACAGGTCACGATTATTTTTGCGGGTGTCGGAGGCTTTCTTGACGACATCGAAGTAAGTCAGTTGAGCAAGTTTCAGGACGAATTTCATCCCTTTATGGCGGAATCGTACCCGGACATCATTGAAAAAATTCGCCGCACGAAAGACCTCAGCAAAGACGATGAGGCAACTCTCGGCAAGGCGATCAATGCGTTCAAGGCAAAGTTCAAGCCGTCGTAGGGGTTAGGTGCCAGGGATTAGGGATTAGGCAAAATCCATTGCAAGCGTCCCTTATCTTATAGTCCCTGATTAGCCCGCTGACCTGGAAAAGTATTCCGCTTTTTCCGCGTCGGCGGGTTTGTTCTTTAGCGGCAACGAAAGTGTTGAGTGTCAAGGATTAAGTGTCGAGAAGGAGGTTTTCTTGTCTCCTGCATACTTTTTCTTCTCTTTGCGCCTCTGCGTCTTTGCGTGAGGTAAATCCCTCTGCATTTCTCTGTGCCTCTGTGTCTCTAACGCAGTGGGTGGTTTGTGACAAGAATTCAGTATAAAAAAGTGAAGCCGCGCTTGCAAAAGCAGGTGAGAGCGGCGCGTGAACAGGGAGAGTTACAAAAATGTCGGTTACGGAACCTCAAATGGACAGAAGCGACACGTTGCGATTGTTGAAAGCAAATCTGAGTAGCCTGCGTGAAAGCGTTCTGCTGGCGGTAATGCGGCGTAACAAACTGACGGATGAAGTCGCGAAATTGGAGCATCTCGTTGCCGACCTAGAAACGAAAGCACTCCTCTCCGAGAAAATCAACAACCCGATGCTGGCAATGGAGTTGCGGGAAGATCGGAAGCCGCGTGAAGCGGAATTGAGTCGGTTACGTCCTCAATTGCAAGCCGCTCAACAGGAAGCGGAAACCGCTAGGTTGCGTCTGCCCGAAGAAGAAGCTACGCTTACAAAACAGATTCAAGACCTCGAAAACGGAATCATGCCGACGCTTCCTTCCTCTATAATAATTTTTGCCGTGCCTCAAAGTGAACCCGTGATGCTAAACGTTTCAACTGAAGCCGAGTCGCTTTTCGAGCGTGCCGCTGAGAAGACTCAAGCCCTGACGCAAGAAGCCCTTGCACGTGAGGAGGTGGCTCCTTTGCACTTTTCGCCCTCAATTGCTCCGCTCTCCGCCCTAAATTCGGATGCTTCCGAGCCTTCCGTTTCTTCCAACGGTTCCTTTTTCGATCCGCCCGCCATGCCGATTGAGATGCCCCGCATCCTCGAAAATGAAGTGAGTACCGAGATGCCTGTCGTGCTTTCGGTTCCCACTTCTGAGGAGGTTGCACCCTCTGTTTCCGCCTCTGTCGTCTCCGCTTCCGTTAGCGCGATGAAGACGCCTGAAGAAATGCTGATCGAGTTGGAGGCACGGCTGAATCAGGTGCAAGCACAATCCTCTCCAACTGCAAAGCCCCAAGAGTCGAATGATGCCCTGAAAAACTTTCTGGAACTCGATCCGCCTCCCTCGCTTCAAGAAACAAAGCCGGAAGCGGAATTAGAAGTAAAAGCGGAAGACAAAGAGGAAATCATCGAAAACACCGTCGCAAAAACCTCATTTACTCCTCCGAAACGCGAGATGTATGTTCCCGCCAACATGATTTTGATCAGTACAACGCCCGGTGCGCCAATTTCAAACGCAAGAAAGACCGAGGAAAAGACGGAAGTGCCTGAACCGGAAATGGTGCAAGAAATGGAACTCGAATCTGGAAATATTACTGAACCTTCGGACTTCCCCGATCTGGAGTCGGTGACGGCAGGGGCGGCGGGTGCCGCCGCTTTAGGAGTCACCCCGCCGATTTCCTATTCCGCTAAAAGAGAGGGAATTGAAGAAACAAGCATTGAAGCAAAGGTGGAAGAAACGATGAGTGTCGAAGCACCCCTTTCCGAATTTGTTGAAGCCCCCGATTCAGTGCAATCGGTCACTCTATCGCCTGAAGAGGCGAAGTCAGAAGCCGCTTCTACGTCTACCCCAACTTCTTCCGAATCAACTCTCTCGACTTCTACAGAACCGAAAACCGTGACACAAACTCAACCCTCGGTGCGTCCTTACCCGAAAACAGAGCGGGTACGGGTGGCGGCAGTAGGGACGGGCGGTATCTGGCGAGGCGCACACGCCCCGGCGTATGTGGACATCGCACAAATGCAACTCGTGGCGATTTGTGATCCCGATAAAAACGCGCAAGCCCTTGCGGTCAAACACTATGAAGGATTGATCCTGAAAAAAGCCGCACAGCTCAAGGAAAAAGGCGATCATGCAGGTGCCGCTCTCCTTGAACAAGACCTCGCCGGGTTACAGGTATGTGACGACATCTCGGAGGTGATCGAAAACGTCAAGCCCGACCTTGTAGACCTTTGCACACAGCCAATGCTTCATGCACCCCTCTCGATTCAAGCACTGGAGGCTGGCTTAAACGTGATGTGCGAGAAGCCGCTTTCGCGTTCGTGGCTTGAATCGAAGAAATTGATCGAAACCGTGCAAAAAACGGGTAAACTCTATCAACACAATGAAAACTGGCTTTGGGATGCCGATTATTACACTGCGAAAAAATTGATTGACGCGGGTGCGATTGGCGAACCGATTATGATGTATCTCGCGCAGGCACACGGAGGCCCCGAAGGCAACCCGAATTTCTGGAACCCGGATTTTGGGGGCGGCGGGGCGTTGCTGGACAACGGCATTCATGCGATTGGTGCGGCGTGGTTTCTCTGCGGTCTGGGGAAAAAGCCGACACTCGTGAAGGCGGCGGAACCCTTTGGAATGTCCATTCGGATGCCGCAAAGAATTCTGGATGGACGCTACCAGAACATCAGCGTGGAAGATGACGCTCACATTCTGATCCGTTTTGAGGACACTGAGAGCATGGCGTGGACAACGGCGCACGTCGAAGGCTCCTGGAGTCATCAGGATTCGCCCGACACTTGCATCTTTGGAACCACCGGAAAAATCGAATTCAAGGACGAAAA
The DNA here is from genome assembly GCA_014377395.1 of Chthonomonadaceae bacterium. GTDB lineage: Bacteria > Armatimonadota > Chthonomonadetes > Chthonomonadales > Chthonomonadaceae > JACMPS01. Next base: position 6,629 of record JACMPS010000582.1, on the reverse strand, counting down.
TGGACACCGCTATGCCGTTGTTCTCGACGCTCATAACCGGGAAGCACGACGAATTGAGGTTAGTGGACCTACCTGGAGTCACTGGCCCTCCTCGCATTACGGCGAAATTCTGAACATGGTGGAGTGCGTCCGACACAACACACCGAGTATTTGCACTGCCGAGTTCGGGGCGGACTGCTCCGCGATTGTTGGAGCCGCCTATCTCTCCGAGAAAAACGGGCGCAAAGCCGTTCACATTAACGAGTTCAAGGCATTTGCAGAGGGCATCGCTGACCGCTACCCCGACGACCCGAAAGCGGCGGACGATGCACTTGTTGAGGCACTTCTGAGTGCCGTGAGAAAATAAGAGGGATTACTTTCACTGATTAACGCCGGTTAAACTATTTCACGCAGATGTACTTGCTCCCTCCCCTTATGCAAGGGAGGGCTGGGGTGGGGTTAGAGAGTGTCATTAACCTCCCCCTTCCGGAAGGGGGAGGAACCGGATTGGTGCGCTTTCTTCTTTGTGCGTGACGTATGTGATTAGAATGCAGGATCGTAACACAGTTCCTGAGTTTCGCATTTTAATCCGTATTCTCTGTGTTAATCTGTGGATAAAAATCCCCGACTTCCCCTAAGGTGAAAAAGAGTAAATGGCAACGATTCGACAGGTGCGACAGAGAATTCGTGTCGCAAAAAACATTCAGCAGATCACCAAAGCGATGAAAATGGTCGCGGCGGCACGCCTTAAACGCGCACAGGATCGGGTAACGGCGGCTCGCCCGTATGCAGGTACCATGCGTGAGATGATGACGAAATTGGCGACGGCGGCAGGGGGAGAGGTTCAGCATCCTTTGCTCGAAGTGCGTCCCGCTCAGAACATCGGCTTTCTCGTGATTACCTCGGATCGTGGACTGGCGGGTTCTTACAATTCGCAGATGCTTCGTCGTGCTTCTGAGTTACTGAAGCAATATGATAAGTCTCGCGTGAAAATTTACGCGGTTGGACGCAAGGGCATTCAGTTTTTCAAGCGACGTGGCTTCAATGTCGTGCAGGAGTTCACAGTAAACTCCACGGCAGTCACACTGGCAAATGCGCGTGAAATCACTGCGGCGGTTCGGAAAGCCTTTGAGTCGGGTGAAGTGGATGAAATGCAACTGCTCTACACACGATTTTACACGGCGATTACTCAGAAGCCAATGGACATCCAACTTTTGCCGCTCGTGACCCCGGAAAACGATCCAGAAGAGGCACTTCTAGCAAAAACGGCGCAGGGCAACGAAGATTATATTTTCGAGCCTTCCGCCGAGGAACTGCTCTCGAATTTGCTCCCTCGTTATCTGGAGGGGCAGGTATTTCAAGCCCTGCTCGAATCGGGTGCTTCCGAACATGGTTCCCGTATGACTTCGATGAGCAATGCCACCGACAACGCAGGCAAAATGATTACGACACTCACACTGCAATTAAACCGGGCGCGACAGGCGGGCATCACCCGTGAAATCTCCGAAATTGTGGGAGGAGCCGAAGCCCTCAAAGGCTAACCCTAGCTTCCATTTAATGACGCTGAACCCTGAGAACGCATTTCCTTTTTTGGACGTGCGTTCTCTCCCGTTTCAGGTTCCCGAATAAAAACCTGTGGAAATGTTGCAATTCTCTGACTTTACCTATATAATGGCTAAGTTCGCGAATTTCAAATCAAAATCAATGGGTGTGAAAAGAGAAATGAGGGAATTGCCCGTTCGCCAATCAGTTAGTCAAAGGCAATCCTTCGCTCTTGCGCTTACTTTCTCTCTCGCCCCCGCTACTTAATCGAATGCTATCAAAATCGTTTTTATTATTGCAGGAGACTCAATAGATGCACGAGACCGAGTTTTCCACTCGCTCGACTTCCGCCTCACCGGATTCCTTTTCCTCATTGCGGAACGCCGAAACTTTCAACGCTTACTGTGCCGACGTGAAGGTGCGTCTGGCGGAACACGCTTTGCATCGTCGCCAATTTTTGCAGGGGGCGCACGAAAAATTGACGGGTTTGCTTTATGCGGCGCGTGTGGTCGAGGACGAAGCACTCACTCAGGAACTCTCTCTGCGGCTTACTGCCGTGGGTGAGTTGCTGGACGCGCTTGATCCTCGCCATTCGGTGCCGTCCTCTACGTCCATTTCCGTGGCAATCTCTGCCCCGATTGCGACTATGGAGGCACGTCACACTTCACCGCTACACCCGAATGTGGCAACAAACGGATTTCACCCGCAGCCTGTCGCGCCTTTTCACGCGCCTCCCTTGCCGACTTATTCCCCCGCAAATCAAACGGCGAATCTTTCCCCGTCTCACCCCGCTCCCGCCAACGACGTTGCGATTGCACGTCTGCCACGTCGCCCGGTGCGTCCTCTTCCCGACATCGAAGCGGAAGCCATTCAGATGCGCGGCGATCTTCACGAGTGGAGCGAAAAACACCCTCTTGTGACGCTCGAAGGAAATCTGAGTACGCCGAATGCGTTGCGGTTACGGGCGATTGCTTGCTGTCAACGTCGTCTTGAAGAGGAGGCGGGCGATACGGAAGTTCCCGAAGTGATGGAACTCGGCGACGACATCGAAGTTTTGATGGACGATTCCAATGATGAAGAATACACCGTTGCACTGGATTACGAACTCGATCCGTTGCCGACGGCGTACCAGTGGGGCGAATTGGCGGAGCGCTATGAAGAAATGGCACACGCCTACGAAGCCTTTGAGTGGTGGAACAAAAACTGGACAGACCTCACCGTGCAGGAGGTGCAACCGCTCGCGGAGGCAGTCGCCGCCATTCAGCAACGCTTTAATCGTTTACTGTTTCGCATCGGGGCGCGTGATCCGTACCAGCAATTGCTTTTCGATGATTTGCGAACGTGGGCGCGTGAGGCGCAGTGCTACCTGCACAGTTTGCGCCCGAAGGTTCCTATCGCTGAACTGATTGAACGTGCCGCGACTCTCATTCCCGCGTGGGACAATGCCCGCTCTCCTGTGGCTCAGGCGCAGGAGCGAAGCCGTTTTCTGGATAGAGTCGAACGCATGGTGAGCGAAGAAACGTTTGGAGCAGGAGAAGAAACCGACGAACTCCGGCTTCACAATCTTTTGTTGGAGTGTCGGGAAGCGAAAATTCCGCCATCAGATCGTCGTTTACGTGACGCACTTCTTCCCTGGAGTGCCTTTCTGGAGGGAGAAGAGCGGTTCCGCGAGATTTTGCGTGACGTAAATCTGGAGTGGGAGCGGAGACAGGAAGCGGAACGCCCGGAGGATTACGAGCCGGAACCCCCCGAAGCCCTGTTGCCTTTGCAGGAGGAACTTGCGGCGGTGCGCGAGGTGACACGCGGCAAGCGATTGGTACTTCTGGGTGGGACGCCGCGTGAGGATGTCCGCCTTAAAATCCAGGAGACGTTTGAGTTTGCACACGTTGAGTGGATTCGGACGCGCCCGGAAGAGACCACTTCCGATTTCGTTGATGACTTGCATCACTCGGATGCCGTTGGCATCTTCACCCGGTTCAGCCGCAAAGAGTGGCGGCACGTCGAGGAGATCGCTGAGAAGGAAGGGCGCAAATACTGGACGTTCACGGGTCGTTACCACCCTTCGCACCTCGTCAAAATTCTGTACCGTGATGAAATTATTCAACAAAAGTCGTTGCGAAGTACGGCAATCAATTCATCGGAGTGAGTTTGCTCTCCGTTGATAACTTTCGCATTGCAAGTTTTTCTCCACCCACTTTTCCCAAAAGTGGGTGGAGCAACTCAAAGCAAGGATCAACGCAGAGTGAAAACATAACCTCGACAATCCTTATCACGGGCGCACCGGGCAATGTCGGCAGTGAAGTTGTAAAGGGCTTGCTCGGCAAAGCCGAAATCCGTGTTGCGGCACATAATGTCGAGACCGCACGGCAAATTCTTGACAACAATTCAGAAGGCAAAATAGACTTTGTGCCGTTTGACTTTCTCGACCCTTCCACATTCGCCGCAGCCTTTTCCCAGATCGAAACTTTGTTTCTGGTACGTCCCCCCGCCCTCTCCAACGTCAATCGTGACATCGCCCCTGCCCTGAACGCCGCCAAAAAAGCGGGAGTACGCCACATCGTTTTCGTGTCCATTCAGGGAGTCGAGCATCTCCAAATGGTGCCACACTCTAAAATCGAGCAACTCATCACCTCACTCGGTTTTCGCTCCACTTTTCTTCGGTGCGGCTTTTTCATGCAGAATCTGAGTACCACCCACCGTAACGAAATTCGAGACCACGATGAAATCGCTCTCCCCGTTGGTAAAGGCAAAACCAGTTTTATCGACGTGCGCGATATTGCGTCGGTAGCGGTACTTGTCCTTTTGGAAGCCGCGCAAGAAAGCGGCACCTTTACGGGCGAAAACGCAAACAAAAGTCACGCTTACACACTGATGGGAAGCGAAGCACTCGACTACAATCAGGTTGCCGCAATTCTGTCCTCTGAGTTAGGGCGAACAATCCGCTATACAAACCCCTTTGTGTTGAAATTCATTCGGCAACAAGTCGCTTCCGGTCAGAAGTTTGGCTTTGCGCTTCTGATGGCGGCACTTTATACCCTGACGCGATTCGGCAATGCAAAAGAAGTCACACAGGACGTGCGCGACCTGCTGAATCGAGAACCGATCCTGTTTGCACAATTTGCAAACGATTATCGTGATCTCTGGAATCCTTGCCTCAGGCATCAAGGTGATTTATAAAAGCATAACTCGTTTTTTGCAATCAAAATGCAGGGAACGTAAAATCATCAGTCAACGTCAGGTAACAGATGTGGGTCGGAAAATAGTCCTCACTTTTTCACACTGTTTTTGTGTGATGCCTTTTAAGAGGATTATCTATGCCCGACCTGATCGAAAAAAAACCGTCTCCTCCTGGATTTTGGAGTGTACCCTCCTCCGAATTGCTGACAAACCTACGCACCACGCCACAGGGATTGACCTCTGACGAAGCCCAAAAGAGATTCCTGAGCGGCGGTTCCGGCGCACGATCCCGCAAAGGCAAAACCGCCACCCTCACGCTTTTTCTCTCACAGTTCCGTAGCCCTATCATTCTCATCCTTCTCTTCGCGGTGATCCTCTCGTTCTTTCTGCACGACACCACAAATGCCCTCATTATTCTTGCGATTATTCTCATCAGTGGATCGCTGGGATTCTGGCAGGAGCGTGGCGCGGCAAATGCCGTTGAAAAATTGCTTGTGATCATTCAGGTCGAAGTCACTCTTTTGCGTGACGGAAAGCCGACTCCCGTTTCCGACGAAAAGGTCGTGCCGGGGGATATCGTTCTGCTGAAAGCCGGGGGACTGATTCCAGGAGACAGTCTCCTCCTGGATTCGAACAGTCTTTTCGTGAATGAAGCCACTCTCACCGGAGAAACCTTTCCGGTGGAAAAGACAGCGGGGGTTTTAGCCTCAGAGACGCCCCTCAGTGGACGTACCAACTCTCTGTTCACCGGAACCTATGCGGTTAGTGGCACGGGAACCGCCCTTGTGGTCAAAACAGGAGACGACACCGAGTTCGGCAAAGTCTCTTCCTCCTTAAAGCAACGTCCGCCGGAAACGGAGTTTGAGTGCGGCATTCGACATTTCGGCTACCTGCTTATGGAGGTGACACTCCTGATGACGCTCTCCATTTTCGCCATCAACGTCTTCCTGCACCGCCCCGTTCTCGACTCATTTCTGTTCGCGCTGGCACTCGCCGTCGGATTAACGCCGCAACTTCTTCCTGCGATCATCAGCGTGAATCTGGCACACGGCGCAAAACGTATGGCGGAAGCGAAAGTGATTGTCAAGCGACTCGCCGCTATCGAAAATTTTGGAAGCATGGATGTTCTCTGCTCCGATAAAACCGGGACATTAACGCTTGGTGAAGTGCAACTAAACACGGCAGTGAACGTAGACGGCGAACAGAGCGAGAAAATGCAACTCTACGCGCAACTAAATGCATTTTTTCAGACAGGGTACACCAACCCGATTGACGCCGCCATTGTCGCCTATCGCCCTATCGAAATCTCCGCTTACGCCAAACTTGATGAAGAGCCGTATGATTTCGTCCGAAAGCGATTAAGTATTCTCGTCTCGAAGGGCGAAGAGCATCTAATGGTGACGAAAGGAGCACTCGCCAACATTCTGGAGGTTTGCACGACCTCTGAAACGGCGGCAGGAACCCTTGTCGAACTTGAGACCCTGAAAATACAAATTCAAAAGAGATTCGCGGCTTTCAGTGAACAGGGATTTCGGGTGGTAGGGGTTGCCTACCGCAACCTGAAAACGCAAACGGGGCTGACAGGCGACGACGAAAAAGAAATGACTTTCCTGGGGTTTCTTGCGCTTTTCGATCCGATCAAGCCGGAAACCGTCGAAACCATTAAGACGCTTCGCAAACTTGGTATCTCCCTCAAACTCATCACGGGCGATAATCGCCTTGTTGCCGCCCATGTAGGTCTTCAAGCAGGGCTTCGAAACACCAATCTCCTCACGGGACCCGATCTGCGTGAAATGGGGCAGGAAGCCCTGCGAAAGCGCGTTGGCGAGGTAGAAATCTTCGCCGAAATCGAACCAAACCAAAAAGAGAGACTAATTCACGCACTCAAGGAGGCAGGTCACGTCGTAGGCTATATTGGGGATGGCATCAAT
>JACMPS010000581.1 GCA_014377395.1 Chthonomonadaceae bacterium | reverse complement strand
ATGATCCTGCATATAGCGGTGATCGAACTGATTATGCCCATCTATCACGCTCGGAGTTTTGCCGCGCAGGTCAATCATGCGCCGTGCGAGTGCAGTGTACTTCGGGTCGTTGACGGTGCGCGAAAGTTCAATCAGAGCCATCTCGATTTCGGGGTGTCCACACGCGCCTTCCTGCCCTTCGGGACCGAAAACAGAGTAGATGTGATCTGCAAGTTTAATTGCAACATCGAGCAGGGTACGCTTGCCTGTCGCCCGAAAATGGATCACTGCCGCCTGAATCAAATGCCCTGCACAGTACAATTCGTGCTGATCGCGGAGGTTTGTCCAACGCTCTTTCTCTCGCTCGAACATAAAGTAGGTGTTGAGGTAGCCGTTTTCACATTGCGCGTCCACGACTTCCTGAATCACTCTGTCCAATCTGGCTTCGAGTTCCGCATCGGGGTGGGTTGCGAGTGAAAAGGCAATTGCCTCCATCACCTTATAAACATCGGAATCGTTGAAAACAAGCCCCTGAAAAGGCACGTCTTTTTTCCCGGAGGCACGACGAAAATTGTCAATGCGTCCTGTGTTTTCGCAGTGTTCCAGTTGCGCGGCGAGTGTCACGGTGCGATTGATCTTGCAACGCGGCTCCCAGAAACTGTCTTCGAGGCGCACGGCTTCTACCGGAACTGCCCGTGCTTTCGTGTTTGCGGAGTGTGTGTAATCGGAAATTGGGGTGAGCATTTTTTAAGAAATCATCTCCAGAAAATAAGTGTGAACGCGGGGGTCATCGGTGAGTTCAGGGTGAAAGGCAGTCGCCAGCAAATTGCCTTGCCTGACCGCAACAATTTTGTCTTGAAAGTGACCTAAAATCTCGACTTCGGGGGCGGCTTCCATCACGTAGGGGGCGCGAATAAAAACGCCGCGCACCGTGCCTTCTTTCTTGTCGCTTCCGGTTTCGCCTGACTTTTGGAGTGGAGAGAACGGAATATCCGACTCGAAACTCTCTACCTGCCGCCCGAACGCATTCCGGGCAACCGTGATTTTCATTAGATCGAGTGAGGGCTGTTCGGGGCGTTCGTAAATCTCATGTGCAAGCAGAATCATGCCCGCGCAGGTTCCGTACATCGGCAACCCCTCGGCGGCTCGCTCACGAATCGCGCTATAAAGCCCGAATCGTTGCATCAATTTGATAATCGTTGTGCTTTCGCCACCGGGCAAAATCAGCCCGTCCACGCCCTTTAAGTCGGCGGGGGTACGTACCTCTTTCGTGCGCGTGTGGAGGCGCGTTTCGAGCAGGGTGCGGTGTGCATCGAAGTCACCCTGTAAAGCGAGAACACCGATAGTTTTCTGAGAAGAATTCAAGGGGTAAGCGTCTCCGTATCGTCGAGCGACGAGAAAGCAGAAAAAAGAGAGCGACTATGCTTTTTTGTCCTGCAACACAAAGCCGAAGGCTCCCGACAAAAGCCCCATCAGCACCGAGCCAATCATTGCCGAAAACAGATTCAGGACGTGAAATCCCCCAATTGATCTGCCGACCAGCATAAAAATCGCGGCGTTGATCACAAAGCCAAATAAGCCAAGTGTAAGGCAGTTGATCGGCATGGCAAAAAACATCACGACAGGGCGAATGAACGAGTTCACCAACGAAAGCAGAACAATGAAAATCGCTCCTGCCGCCACCGTGTCCGCCTTCACGCCAATTCCGATTTTGGTAATAATAAAGAGTGCCAGTGCACTCGCCGCCCATGATGCAATCCAATTTTTCATCTCGAAAGTCCTTTCAGTACGGAGAAAGTGTTAAGGATTAAGTGTTGAGAATGAGGTTGTGAAACGTTTGCCCTCACCTATGATTTGATCCAATCACCCCTCTCCCTGCCATTCGCTTAGGCTCATTAGGGAGAGGGGAGCCAATACAAATGCCCTCCACAACGTTTTTGGTGTCCGAGTTTTAGCCAATTCAGGGCGGAACGGGGCGCGGAATTCATTCCTGCGCCAAATGCACATAATCTTTAACACTCAATACTTAACACTTTCCCCCTACTGCGGGATCGGGCGTCCCATTTGCGTATAGACATCCTCGATACTTTTCAGGTCATCGAGGGAAGGCTGATGCGCGGCGTCCACTTTGAGGGCGCGGCGATACAGAGCAAGGGCGGCACGATACTTAACGGCAGGAGTCAGTTCGTTGGTTCCCGCCATTACATCGTGTCCATACTCGTAAGCCACCTCGACAAAGGCTTTTTTCGCGTCGGCATCATCGGGCTTTTCTTTGAGGGTGGCTTCGGCTTCGGCGAGGCGTTTGGCGAAATCTTTGTACTTGGGATCGGATTTGGGAACACCTGCAAGTGCCTCTCCGACTGTGATTTTCGTTCCACCGGGTGCGGGTTTCGTGCCTGTCGTCTCCCCCTCCACCTTAAAGGTTGCCTTTCCGGTGAGACGTGGTTTTTCGCCCATCGTCGTTACAATTCCTACCACCGTGTAGGTTCCTGCCTTGAGCAGTCCCGGCGACATTGGCGAATAGGTGTAAGTGTCGCTGTAGACCAGACTTTTTCCCGGCTCCAGCTTGCGCGTCACGATCATCTGGATAAACCGCTTGTTCATCGCCCATGACCAGATTTGTTCGCCCTTTTCGGGAGTGCCACGCCACAAGACCAGGTCGTAAGTTTGCCCACTGGAATACTTCATCGAGATGGGTAATTTCGTGTTGTTTTTGACGGTGAGCGACATTTTTACCGGGTCTGTCGGCTTGTAAGTTGCCTTGTCCGTTTTGACGGCAACGATCATTCCGGGCTTTTCCATTATTTTCTTGACGGACGTGCTTTTTTTTGTCTGTGCCGAGCTTTTTCCTGCGATTGCAAGACAAAGCAGAACCGGAACGATTTTGATTGTTTTCTGAATCATGGTTTTTCGTACTTTCGCAGAGGGGACAGTGTTGGAAAGAACACTCGTCCCCTGTATTCGCCTACTCTCTGATCCCTATTCGGGGATCGGGCGACTCATCTGGACATAAATGTCATCAATCCGCTTTTTTTCTTCTAAAGAGGGGGCGTGAGTTGGGTCTACTTTTAAGACTCTGCGGTAAAGTGCAAGAGCCGCCCTATACTTGGTGGTGGGAGAAAGAGCATTTTGACCGGTCATCACTTCATGAGCATAATTGTAGGTTTGCTCGACATAGGCTTTTTTCGTGGTGGCATCGGTTGATTTCGCTTTCAGGGCGGCTTCCGACTGGTCTTGCTTTTTCTGTACCTCAACATATTTCGGTTCGGCTTTGGGAAGGCTTGCGAGTGCCTCTTCCGCCGTCATTTTGGTGCTTGCTCCCCCACCGCCGCCCATCATCGGCGGTGTCATGCCGGGAGCCATGCCGCCACTACCCGGCATAGGTGAACCGCTTCCGGGTTGTGTTGCGGTTGAATTAAAGGGTGCTTTTTCAACTTCCGTACCGGGAGAAGTTGCTGAAGGGGTTTGCAACGCTTTCGGAGTTTGAGCCGGGGTGTTTGTGGCGGTAGTTTCAGCGGGCTTGGTGTCTCCACAACCCACAAGAGCCAGCGAAACGGTTGCCAGCACAAAAGAGGTCACAACTTGTAATTTCATTTCCAATCCTTTTTCTGTTTGATGCTTTGTGTGCCTATCCACTTTCGGGGTCAGGCTTCTGTTTTAATACGAGTCAAGACCGATATTTGGTTAGACCCGCAAGAGCGTAAAAATGTTACCCGGCTCATTTTGTTAGCGCGAGTTTCGTTTTCGCGGTCACGCGATGCCACCCTGCCGTTTTTAGTTTGAAGGTGTTGCCGAGACGTGTGACGCCCTCGACTTCCCACTTTTCACCGGACAAAAGGGGCTTCACACGAAACGTTCCGGCAGGTAAGTAGACCTGAAAACGTTCCGCTTTACCGGAAAGAAGGGGCGGTGTGATCGTAAATTCCGCTTCGGATTTCAGGGAACGATACGCTCCGCGCAGAAAATCGCTCGCCTTGAGGAACGCATACTTTTGCCCCGACTCCGACTCCGAAAATGCATTGCGAAGGGCGCGACTTCCGTACACGCTTTTCCAGTATACCGCGAATGTCACGAAGGTTTCCATTTGTGCGGCGTCACGAGTTGCCATGCGCTTCTCCACGATTCCTGTCTGCGCGAATTTCAAGAGCAAAGGATTGATTTGCAGGGCAACCTCCTCCGCAATCTCTTCGGCACTGGAGAGAGGAATGGCATCGGGAGTGAGTTTTTTTGCTTTCAGGGCGTCCGCAATGAGAGAAAGGAAAAGACGCTCTCCCAACATTCCGTTTCCCCACTCCTCCGGCAGGGCGAATCCTGAAATTCCCGGCAAGATAAAATGTCCGTACTCGTGGGCGATTTCGCGAAGCCACTCAATCGGTTTGCGAGTTTCTCCGAGATTGTAAAGGTAAATTTCGTTACGGATTTGTTCGCCGCCCGTGTCGGCGGAAAGTTCCGTTGGAGTGGTGCGCGTAATCCAGATATTGACGACAGGAGCGTTGCGGGGGTGATCGTAATTCAGCACATCATGAGTCAGTGTATAGAGTGTTAGCAGGGTGCGAGCAACTTTTCGGGCAAAGGGCAACGAGTCTCTGTCCGGCACATAAACACGAAAACGGCGCACATAGCGCACCAGAATTCCGGCGGGGCGTTCCCCGGCATAAACCATGATTTGCGCTAAGTAGCGTTGCCTGTATTTTTCGTCCACGCCGACTTTTGGGTCGGCGGGGGTGAGCAATGCACCGGGCGTATCTCCCTCGATCTTCTCAACGGTTGCGTTCTGTCTGTCCAACTCGTCTATTGCGATTTCGCGAGGGGCGTCCTGCGCCTTCGCCGTCCCTCCACAAAGCAAAAACGTGAGAGAAAAAAACGTGAGAGTCCAGGAAAAAAATAGGAACGTTCTGCGTCTCTTAGAGGCTTTATCGAAAGTAACAGGGCAGATCATTTTCAATTGCATTTTATTCTGCTTGAGCCTTTGTCAGAAAAGCGTCTATTTCAGCGCGTGTGGGAATTGAGGGTTGTGCACCAAGCCGGGTCACTGAAATGGCGGCGGCGGCACTTGCAAACCGAACTGATTCCGGCAAGGATTTCCCTTCGACGAACGCCGCCGCAAATGCCCCACAGTAGGTGTCCCCTGCCGCCGTCGTATCCAGAGGCTTTACGGGAAAGGCAGGAATCAATGCCTCAAAATCCTCCGCACAAACCCACGAACCCGAGGCACCGAGCGTAATGATCACGGTTTTGATCCCGAACTTTCTCAGGGCGATTGCCGCCGCTTTCGCCTCACTCTCGTTTCCGACAGGCAAGTGAGAGAGTGCCGCCGCCTCTATTTCGTTGACTACCAGGATCGAAATTTTGTCGCAGAGTTCTGTTTCAGTCGCCTTGATCGGAGCGTAGTTGAGCAGGGTCGGGACTTTCGATTCTTCTGCAAGCGCGAGGGTAAAAGCGATAATGGGTTCGGGGATTTCACGTTGTAGCACGATTAGCGCGGAGCCACGCAACACGCCCGAACACGCTTCAAGATGTTCGAGCGTGAGTAAATCATTTGCACCGGGAGCGACCGCGATAGAATTTTCGCCCTTGCCGTCAATCAGGATTAAGGCGGAACCCGTAGAAGTGCCGGACTGAAACTGCATCGTGCGCGTCTCAATGCCATCTCCCCGCAAATTTTTCTTCATCGCCTTGCCGTAAGTGTCTTCACCCACCGAAGCGATAAACACGACTTCGCCCCCTGCCCGTGCCGCCGCCGTTGCCTGGTTTGCGCCTTTGCCACCATACACCTGAGCGAACTTTCCGTTTGTCACCGTTTCGCCGGGTTTCGGCAACCGCTCGACTCGCATGATAAAGTCTACGTTGGAACTGCCGACCACCGTGATTTGTCCTGACATCGCTCTTTCCCTCTTCCAATGGCGAAGACGCCATAAGGTAAATACGGAATCTTAGAGCGAAATTCCTGCTCTTAAGAAGAAACAGAATCATTTTTCTTAATACTGAAACGCTCATTCCAGTATCGCCGTAAGGGTATCGCCGCAAGGAGGGAAGTGAGGCATTGAGAAAGGCGTATAATGGCAAGACCAAAAGGATTTGAAACAGAAAAGGTACTTGAAAAAGCGATGCACCTTTTCCGGCAGAAGGGGTACAAAGCCACCTCCATGCAGGAAATGGTTTTGTGTACCGGCTTGAGTTGTTCCAGTCTTTACAATACTTTTGGCGAAAAACACGCCCTATTCCTTGCCGCGCGGGAGTTTTACATGACACGTTCCCGCGTACTCTTGACGGAGGTAATTTCGCAACCCCTCCCCCGGTTAGAGATCGTTCGCGTCATTGTTAACGAAAATGGTGGACGACATTGTGACTGGAAACGAGTCCTCCTGCTTTATGGTGGATGCCGCAACGGAAAAGGCAGACCATGATGAGGAAGTGGCTCTGCTCATTCGGGGACAGTATGCGTGGAGTCAAGAGACGTTTCGACAACTTTTCGCCGAGGCACAGCGTAACGGCGAAATCCGCCCGGAACGTGATCCCGAAGCACTTGCACGATTTATCATCAATGTGATTCAGGGAATGCGCGTGACGGGAAAAGTCAATCAGAGGCGACAGGCTTTCGAAGATGTCGTCAACACGACAATGGAAGCCCTCCTCTGATTTTTTGCAATCATTCTGGAATGATTATTCCAGAATAAGTATCGAAAGATCATTGCCGAAAGCAATGAACGAAAGAGAGATCACATATGAACACTCTACAAAACAAAGTCGCCCTGGTTACGGGCGCAAGTCGAGGCATTGGTAAAGCGATTGCTCTGCGATTCGCGAAAGAAGGCGCACTCGTTGCCGTTCACCATGGCAAAAGTGAGAGTGAGGCGCACGCAGTTGTCGCTCAGATTGAAGCGGAAGGCGGGAAAGCCTTTTGCGATTGGGGCGGACATTGCCGATGTCTCAGCGATTGGAACTCTGTTTGAGAGACTCGATGTGGAATTGACTCAGCGCACCGGGGGGGCAACGTTCGACATTCTCGTCAATAATGCCGGAGTTGCAAACCAGATTCCCTTTGAGGAGACTACCGAAGAGCAATTCGATTACCACTT
>JACMPS010000580.1 GCA_014377395.1 Chthonomonadaceae bacterium | reverse complement strand
TCTCGGACAGAAGAGAAAACCACCTCCCTTTTAAGGAGGTGGTTTTGTTCCGGGGCGGGTTGCCCGAAAGGTCAGTTGACGGCTGTGTAGCCCCCGTTGTCGTTCGGATAGGCAGGCGGATTACATTGAAGAGCGATGCCGCGCTCCGTGATGTTTTTGGCGTGTCCGTCACAGAAATAAGCGTTTCGGATCGGTCCTTTTGTGTCGCCGCGTGTGGGGGCTGGCCCTGTCGAAGCCGATCTCCAGCCTGCTTCCGCGTCTGCATTGCCCGCATGAAATGCAAAGACTTCTGCTCCCATGTAAGTCGTTGCAGGTTCCTGCAAAGTCGAGATTCCGCTGATGCGGGTTAGCACCGTGTTCAGACAGTAACTCGTGCCTTCGCCCTCCCAGACCTTTTTCCCTTTGATCGGTTCGTCAGGGATACTTGTCGGGATGCCATTATCGCTCGGACACTTAAACATATCTTTGCTTTTGACGTAGGGCATGGCAAAAATAGTCGGGTCATAGGGCTTTTTGTCCGAGATGCGCCGAACACGACAGGGCTTGCAGGGAAAGGGCCCCGGTGCCTGGACTTCCCATTCAGGAGCGGGACCTCCGGCAACAACGGTCGTCGTATTGCTCGGCGGATACTTTTCGTCATAATCCTGCATATACATCGTCCACGCAAGACCAAGTTGCTTGACGTTCGAGACACAAACCGTTTTGCGGGCTTGCTCTCTTGCTCTCGCAAAAACAGGAAACAGAATCGCCGCCAGAATCGCAATAATGGCGATCACAACGAGCAATTCGATCAGGGTGAAACCCGGTGCCTCTTTTTGGGTCTTTTTTGATAAGTGCGTTGTCATAATTGGCTCTCCAGAAGTAAATGCCCATCCTGTAAGTTAAGTTGACGGTGGGCGGCGTCCGCAAGTGCAGGATTGTGCGTGACCACGATAATTGTCAGCCCTGCTCGGTTTAAGTCGGTAAAAAGTCGAAGAATAGCCTCGCCGTTGGTACTGTCGAGGTTCCCGGTTGGCTCGTCGGCAAGCAACAAAGCGGGTGAATTGATCAGAGCGCGTGCGATTGCGACTCGTTGCATTTCTCCCCCGGAAAGTTCATGGGGACGATGTTTGTGACGATGCGAAAGCCCCACCTGTTCCAGTAACTCACTTGCTTTTCCCTTTGCGGCTCGGCGTGCAAACAGGGTAGGGAGCATGATATTCTCTTCGACACTGAGGGTAGGGATCAGCCCGAAATGCTGAAACACAAACCCGATTTTTTCGCTTCGCAAGCGTGTTGATTGTCGGTCGGAAAGGCGCGAAGTTTCATGCCCGTCAATCTCAATAGTTCCCGAAGTCGGGGTGTCCATGCACCCGATGAGATTGAGGAGCGTCGTTTTTCCTGATCCGCTTTGCCCGACAATTGAGACGAACTCTCCCTCTTCAATTGAGAAAGTCACTCCGTCGAGGGCGCGGACTTCTTCAACGCCCCGGCGGTAAATCTTTGTCAGGCTTTCCGCCCTGAGTACCACGTTATCCACCGACTTCACAACCGATGCCACAAACTATTTTTCTGCAATCCGAAAAAAGAGCCAACAAAATTTTCTTCCTTCTTGACTTCTTTTTCACTTCGTTATCTCTATTTCATGGAGAGGGCGGGGACGAGTTTTGCGGCACGCCACGAGGGTAACATTCCGGCAATCGCGCCGAAAATTCCGGTCAGCAAAAGGCAGAAAAGCGAAAGCGTCAAAGACGGCTTGACAAGCGTGTCGGTAGGTGAAAACGGCAACCGATTGCGTAGCCAGAACTCGATGAAAGGCGCGAAAACCGCTGAGGCAAGGCACCCAATTACCCCGGCGATCAGGCAGAGCATCAGCGTTTCCAGCAAAATCAGCGCGAAGACATCGCCCTTTGAGGCTCCGACCGCTCTTAGCACTCCGATTTCGCGCACCCGCTCGGAAACTGCCATCATCACCGTGTTCGAGACCGCCGCACCCGCCACGAAAAGCGCGATCAGTGCCACACTTCCCAGCAAAAGCCGCATTGAATTCACCAGTTCTTGAATGGTGTTGAAGAGGTGCGAAAGCGGCACGATGTTCATTTCCATGCCCGCCTCACACGCTCGTAAGGCTCCTACCACGCCTTCCATTTCGTTGGGGTCGGACAGGCGGACAAGGATGTGCGTGAGTTCTCCGGGTCGCTTCATCAGGCGTTGTGCATCCGCCAGCGTCAGGTGAAGATAGGTGTCATCTGCGCCCTGTGTCGGCGCAAGAGTTCCGCAAACCTTGAGCGAAATTCCCGCACTTCCCGGCAAATCGAACGTCTGTCCAATCACTAAATTGTGTTTTTTCGCGAAGGCACTTCCGACCAATACTTCACCATTAGAAGTGGGAAACGCACCCGCAATAAGCCAGTTTTTCTTAACCGCGAGGATTTCGGGGGTGACGCCGAGCGTGACAATTGCCTCGCCACTCTCCGTGTAATTCGCGTTCATCAAAACCGGGGCGGCGGTCTGGACGCCCTCTGTCCGCTTTACTTGAGTCAGATAGGCTTCTTTCAGGTAGCAGGGCCAACTCGCACCGTGCAAGGCAATCGAAGCCGCATCATAAGGACACCCTTTCGGCACAACCAGAACGTGCGCTCCCAGCCGCTCCAGTTCACCCTTCATTCCGTTTTGATAACCCTGCTGAAATGAAAGGAGACTGCACAACGCCGCAACCGCTACCGACACTCCCGCCAGCGTGAGAACGGTGCGGAGTCGTCTTCGGAAAAGGTTGCGCCATGCCATTTTTAAGAGCGTAACGAGCATGGTTAGTTCTCCCACCTCAAGGCTTCAATCGGAGAAAGGCGGCTTGCTCGCCACGCCGGATACACCCCCGCCCCGATCCCAATCAGTAGCCCGACGCCGCAACACTGCAAAATGACATCGCTCGTGAGTGCCAGCAACCGACCCTGCGGAGCGAGACTGACAAACGAACGCACAACTCGCTCGACACCGGAACCCGCCACACCCGCCAACAACACCCCGAAAACACTGCCGAGTATCGCCAGAAAAGCCGACTCTAGAGCCAGCAACCCGAAGACCTGACTTCGAGAAGCACCCATTGCACGAAAAAGACCGATTTCGTTTGTGCGTTCAAGCACCGTCGAAAGCATTGTCGTTAAAATCGAGAGCGCACTGATCAGAACTGCAAGTGCCGCCAGCGATTGAATCAGGGTTCGCACCGAGCCAACAAGGTTCAGGAATGTTCCCATCATTTCAGTCATCGTGACCACCTGTGCGCCGGGGATTGTTTGCAATCGCGTGGACGCCTCCCCTGTAAGCGCGGGGTCTTTCAGGCGGATCGCAATTGCGGTTAAGCGGTCAGGTTGGTGAAACATGGACTGCGCGGTTTTTAAGGGAACGAAAAATTGGCTGTCGTCGGCGGTCCCGCTTCGCTCTAGAACTCCGCAGACCTTGAATTTACGTCCGGTTTCAGGGCTGTAAAACGAGTCGCCGACTCTCCGCAGTTCAGTCTCCGCCGCTTCCGCTCCCAAAATCACGCTGTCGGAAGTATCGGAGGAGAACCAGTGTGAACCCTCGGTCAGTTTCCACCAGGGCTTGAGCGGTCTGATTTCGGAAGTGACGCCAACCCAGAGATCGGTGCGCCCTTCGGCGGGACGCGGAAGCGTGGTCATCAGCAGAGGGGCGGCATCCTGGACGGCAGAATCTTGTTTCGCCTTAACGAAAGCCGAGGCGGGAAGCGAGACATCAAGTGCGTTCCCTTTCAGCACACGTGCCGCCGCGTCATACGGGCAACCGAGTGGAACGAGCATCATCTGAATGCCCATCGCGTCCAGTTCGCGGCTGAGTTCACGCTCATACCCCTTCCCGAACGCCAATAAAGACGCAAGCAAAGCAACCGCAACCGAGACCCCGGAAACCGTTAGCGACGTGCGAAAAGGACGGCGCGTGAGGTTTCGCCAAGCCAGCCCGCCAATGCCGAAAGTCGGGCTAATGCCCACTCACGTCTCCCTCTTCCAACAAAATTCGCAGGGTTTTCACACCTTCGCGCACAACCGCCTCATTTCCGGTTCCACAACATTCACTCGCCAGCGAATCTATGGTACAGGATTGAACGAAACCAAGCTGCTCGAATTTCTTTTTCAGGTCTTCCATTTCGCGGTGTCGCTGAATTTTCAAGCCAATCGGATTATGCTTTGTGTCGGTTGCCAGCACCATTTCAATCGCCCCATTTTCGCCGCGCACTCGCCTTGTCGTTACTGAACCGAGCAGTTGCTCACCTCTGAAAATATGAAAAACGGGCTGTACATTTTCTTCGCCTGTCGGCTTACGCCCCAAACGTTTTGCGAGTTCAACTTGCTTGCCACTGACGGAAAGACGTGATTCGCGGTGCGAAGTAGAGAGGGGAAAAAATTGTTTCAGGTCAGCGTCGGGGTTGCGCCAGGGACAGAGACCCGCTCCCGTTTCGTATTTGGCGCGAAGTTGTGCGTTGGTGGCATCCACCAGTTGGAGGGTAGGGGCAGCGGGGCGACGAGTCGCAAAGACGACGGAAATGCCCGCCGTAATCAAGCCGAGGCTCAAAAAGAGGAAAAGGCGTTTTCGTGAAGAGGAGGTCACGGGGTCTGCAACCCGGAGGCAGAGAACGAGGGGGAAGCACCGGGTGCCATTACCCCGGCGACGGTCACTTCCGTTTGCAAGGGCAAATCGCTCACGACAAATCCGGCGGCTTTGGTGTCTACGCGCACAATACCAGTGTCGTCTTTCAGCATAAACCAGCACCCCGCAACCGGACACTTCTCGACCATGATTCCGGAAACCTGAACTGTCTTCTCTTTAGGCGTTTTGCCCAGTTCGCGCACTTTTGACAGGGAAGCAGGGGTGAAATTGCCCCGTGTCGCGGCGTTTTTGGCTCCACACCCTGTGAAAATCAACACCGTACCGAGCAGAAGCAAAATTGTTTGAGGTTTCGTCATTGGTTAGTCACTGCCCATATTGCGCTCTGAGGATAATTGATTGTAAGGGATGCGCCTTAAAAGTGCCTTAAACCGAGATTAAATTCTTTTAATTTCAAGCGAGTTCACCAATTACTGCGATAGGGATTAGTAGAAGACAAAGAGAGAAGCCTTTTCCTCCCCGCATCGCGTCCGGTAGGACGCCTTCACCAACGGTGCTTAGTGCAAGGATAAACCAGACCGTTAACTAAGCGCATTTGCCGCAGGAATAAATTCCACGCTCCCGTACCGCCCTGAATTGAACAAAACTCGGACACCAGAATCGTATTTCCGACGAGAGCAAAAGGTTTCAGGTGGTCAAAAGGCTCATCGTCGCCCTTGCTTTTGCATTGAGTCCACGCAGGTAGACTTTGCGCTTTTACAGTCGGGGAATTCATTCCCTGGACTCCCTTCCAAAATAAGTTGCATAAGGGGAGGGAGAGTAAGGTTCAGCGAGCGGAACCCTACTCCCTGACACCTCTGCCCTATCGGTAGTTCGAGAATTGAACATCAAAGGGCAGGTCTTCCATTTTCCGAATCAGGTTTTGCACAAGTTGTAGGGCGTCTTTGTCCTTGCCGGAGACACGGACTTGCTCATTCTGGATTTGAGCGTTCGCCTTGATGCCCGCGTCTTTGATCGCCTTCACCAGTTTTTTGGCTTCTTCCATCGGAATACCCTGTTTTAAAGTGATGACCTGTCGCGCCGCGCCGCCGGAAGCCGCTTCGATTTTGCCGTATTCCAGCGATTTAAGCGAAACGTTCCGCTTTGCCAGTTTTCCGCGAATCACGTCTATAACCGTCTCCAGATGAAATTCATCGTCAGAGAGAACTTTCAGGGTTTTCTCCTCAATGTCGATCTTGGTCTTTGAGTTACGGAAATCAAAGCGATTTTTGATTTCTTTTTCCGCCTGTTCCACCGCATTTTTGACCTCCGCCATGTCCACTTCGGAGGTCACGTCAAACGAAAATTCCTGTGCCATTTTTTGCTCCTTCGCCCGTTCGTTAATGCTTTCTACGCTTCCAGTTTGTGTTTGACGGTTTTCAGCAAGCCCTCAACGGTCACTTGAAGAGAGGTTAGCGCGTCTTCCAGTTGTCGCAAGTCTACATGAGTCAGGCGTCCCACTTCGATGCCCGCAAGCGTGGGGAGCAGATCAATGACTTTTTGCGCTCCGGCGGCAATCTGTTTCGGGCGATCTTCGAGGTCGAGGCTGTCCAAAAGGTCTTGCGCTGCATCACCGCCGGAGAAAAACTTGATCAAATGCTCGGTAGGAGCATCCAAAATTTCCTTTGATTTGTCCGGTTGCTTTTTCAGGGCTTTGACAAGATTTCCGGTGGCGTCACTGCTCATCTTTTCATTTTTGATGCGCTCGACGACGGCGTTCTGAACGTCAGGCGTGTCGTTGAGTTGCTTTAGGAAGCGAGCGTGTTTCTCCGTAATTTGTCCGTCGGATTTGCGGTTCGGCGAAGAAATGACGGCTTCCGCAATCGATTCCGGCAATGTTAGCAAGTCGAGCATATTGCCGACGCTTCGCTCCGAAAGAGCAAGACGGCGAGACACCTCACGATTGGTCAGGTTCAGCGAAGTTTTGATCTGGTCAATGGCTTTTCCTTTTTCAAGGGGTTGCAAATCTTCGCGTTGTAGGTTTTCGACAAGTTGCTCGGTCAAGCGATCATCAAGAGAAACCTCTTTGACGACACACGAGAGTTCCTTGAGTTGTGCAAGTTGTGCGGCTCGCCAGCGTCGCTCCCCGGTAATGATTTTGTATTTGTCGGTAGTATTCGGGGCAAGAGAAACGGTGATCGGATTCAACAGTCCGTGCTGACGGATGCTGTCTGCCAGCCCTTTCAGGCTTTCTTCGGAATGGGTTTGACGGGGTTGTTCCGGGTCGGCAACGATCCGGCTGATTTCGATAGTTTGTAAATTCACTGCGTTGATACGCCTCCTGAAAACGAATGGGGGGGAAGAACGCATTGACGCCTGTCTGTCTTCTTCCGCTTCGGCGGCATTATGCAACGTTCCCGTGATTTTGTCAACTCTGCTAAGGTTTTCGACAGGAAAAATCGAAAAGCAAAATGCGGTTTTATCCACAGATTAACGCAGAACTACACAAATTAAAATGCAAAATACGGAGAAAGTAGGAGAGGAGTGGATACAGAAAAGAGATCGAACCGCCTTTTGCATTGGCTCCTCTCTGCCTGGGCGGGGTTGGGGGTGGGGGCTAGATCCTACAGTTACCTGAAGTTCCCCGTTGTCTCCCTTTGTTGTCTCTCCTTCGGGATGTCTCCCGGTCAGTATGCCCTGCTCCCAACGGTGCTGGACAAACTCGCCCTCACCTGCCACGTCGATGCCAAAAACCAGGTGCATCTGCCCGGCAAAATTCCTCTGCCCGAGTCTTTTGCACATGCTTCTGCCTCACCAAAACGGCCGTATCCGGCTTGGAGACGCCTTCAGAGAGACCGTTACTCACCGTGTGGACAGGCACCTCTGTGCCGCTCCGTGTCTCAGTGAATGAAATTTAGACAACTGTAGTAGCCTCAAACCCTACTCCCTATCACCTGGTCCCTGTCCTGCCCCGATTGACCGGAACCCTGTTTCACCTTCTCACGTCCTGCTTGCAGTCTGTATTTTATGCCTGGAAAAGGGAGGGAGAGCCGTCTTGACCGAAAGAGAAAACCGCACATTATGGCTTCTGGGAGCCGCCGCAGGAACCGTGTGGTTGACACGAGAGATTTTGCGCCAACGCAACGAAGTAAGTTTGATCCGCAATGTCGTTCTGATCACGGGCGGTTCACGAGGACTTGGGCTGTGTCTTGCGAAAGAATTGATCACGGAGGGTTGTAGACTCGCTCTCTGTGCAAGGGACGAAAATGAACTCTACCGCGCAAAAGAGCAACTTGAAGCCATGGGCGGCGAGGTGTTTGTTTCCGTTTGCGACATCACCGATAAAGAGCAGGTAGCGCATACCGTTTGTCAGACGCTGGCGCATTATGGACAGGTTGACGTACTAATCAACAATGCCGGACAAATCGTAACGGGACCCGCGCAGGTGTGGGGGACCGAAGATTACGAGCGACAAATGGAGGTCGACTTTTATGGTGCGCTCTACTTTGTTTATGAACTCCTCCCGCATTTTCGGGCGCGGCGCACCGGGCGCATCGTCAACATTTCCTCAATTGGTGGACGCATTGCCGTACCGCACCTGTTGCCTTATTCCTGTGCCAAGTTTGCGCTAACGGGCTTTTCCGAAGGGTTACGTGCTGAACTCAAGCGCGACAAAATTACTGTTACCACCATTTTCCCCGGTACGCTTCGCACGGGTTCTCATTACCAGACACAGGTAAGAGGACACCAGGAGCAAGAGTTTGCGAATTTCAGCCTGTCTGCAACTTTGCCTCTCGTCTCTACTTCCGCAGAAAATGCCGCTCGACAGATTGTGCTCTCGACAAAACGCGGTGAAGCGGAACGAGTCATCTCCGTACCCGCAAAATTGGCAACTCTTTTTCACGGGATTTTCCCCGGTGTCACAAGCGACCTTTTCGGTGTGTTCAACGAGTATGTTTTGCCGGAACCGGGCGGGAGTAGCGAAACTCAGACCGGGAAAGAAATCGCGCAAGAAACGAAGTCGCCCCTGATGTCCCTTGTCTCGAAGTTGGGACGCCGTACCGCACAACGCTTAAATCAGTTTTCTACAAACGAAAAAAACTAAACGGAGAATAACATTATGTCTCGATCCTTAACAACTAGCCTGACCTCACCCGACCCTAACGTCGGGGAACAGGAACGCAAACTCTCTATGCTTGGTGGCAGTCTGCTCATTCTGGCAGGGCTACGTTGGATTAAGTCGCCGATTGGCTGGGGCGCACTGGCGTTTGGAAGCGGATTGATTGCACGCGGCACCACCGGAAAATGTGCCCTCTACAGTGGCATGGGCGTAGATACGCATACGCTGGAAACCGAGGGCGTTACGGTCAAAGCAAGCGTGATTGTTCACCGTTCCGCCGATGACCTTTATTCCTATTGGCGCAAATTGGAAAATCAGCCGAAACTCATGTCGCACCTTAAATCCGTGATCGAGATAGATGAGACCCGTTCGCACTGGGTGGCTTGTGCTCCGCTTAAAACGGCGGTTTGGTGGGACGCGGAGATTACCGAGGATTTGCCCGGTCAGCGCATTGTGTGGCGTTCCACTTCAGGTTCACAAATCACGAATGAGGGCGAAGTCAACTTCAACGATCTCGGTGATGGACGCGGTACGGAAATCAGTGTCCATTTGCGCTACGATCCGCCTGCGGGTGGCGTGGGCTACACGATTGCAAAACTGTTTGGCGAAGAACCCGCAAAGCAATTCAGCGATGACCTTGCCCGTTTCAAGCGATATATGGAAAACGGCGGAAACTATGTAACCGCTTCGAAAGAGGGATAGCTCCTTACTAATTTCATAAAAAAGAAAATAAAAAGAAGGAAAAGAGCAAATGAGTAGCCTTACAGAAACGAAGTTTAGTAGCGAAGAGCCGAATGTCGGAGAGCAGGAGCGCAAACTTTCTTTGCTCGGCGGAGGCTTGATGATCCTTGCCGGGTTGCGACATCTCAGATCACCTCTGGGTTGGAGTGCGCTGGCACTCGGCGCAGGACTTGTTAGCAGAGGAGCTACCGGAAAGTGTGCTTATTATTCAGGTCTTGGCGTCAACACGCATGAGTCCGAAAAAGAGGGGTTTGTAGCGCGTTCCGTTGTTACGATCAATCGCCCGGTAGAAGACCTTTATTCCTATTGGCGCAAACTCGAAAATCTGCCGAAACTTATGTCGCACCTTGAGTCGGTCACGGAAATTGATGCGATTCACTCGCACTGGGTCGCAATGGCTCCGCTTGGAACTTCAGTTTCGTGGGACGCAATCATCACCCGCGACGTTCCCAACGAAGCCATTCACTGGGAAGCAATGCCCGGCTCCACGATTAGAAACGCAGGTCATGTTACGTTTGTGCCGCTCAGTCATGGAAGAGGAACGGAAGTTCACGCGCACCTTCGCTACTTTCCCCCGGCGGGTGCCATCGGCGTGGGTATTGCCAAATTGTTCGGCGAAGACCCACAAAAACAATTTGCCGACGACCTTTTACGTTTCAAGCAGTTTATGGAAACAGGTGAGAACGCAGTCACTGCCGGACAATCCGCAAATGACAGCGCGAAACGCCGCTTAAAATCGAAAATGGTTTCCTCCGCAATCGTAAAAAGTTGAAAATTTAATCAAGGATAATTAAAATGAAGGCATTAACGTGGCAAGGCAAGCACGATGTGCGCGTGGAAACGGTTCCGGATCCCGTTTTGATGAATCCACGCGACGCGATTATCAAAGTAACGTCTACTGCAATCTGTGGCTCTGACCTGCACCTTTACGACGGATTTATTCCCGGCATGATCGAGGGGGATATTCTCGGTCATGAGTTTATGGGTGAAGTCGTAGAACTCGGACCCGAAGTGAAGAATCTGAAAATCGGGGATCGAGTGATTATTCCGTTTACGATCTCCTGCGGCAACTGTTTTTTCTGTAATAAAGACCTGTGGTCACTTTGCGACAATTCAAATCCGAACGCAAACTTCGCCAAAAAAGTGTATGGACAGACCCCCTCCGGCTTGTTCGGGTATAGTCATATGCTCGGTGGCTATGCGGGCGGACAGGCGGAATACGTGCGGGTTCCCTTTGCGGACGTGGGCCCCATGAAAGTTCCGGAAGGCTTGACGGACGAGCAAGTTTTGTTTCTCACAGACATTTTTCCGACCGGATATCAGGCAGTCGCGAACAGTAATGTTCAGCCTGGAGACACGGTAGCGGTTTGGGGCGCGGGGCCCGTAGGACTGTTCGCCATGAAAAGTGCATTTTTGCTGGGTGCAGAAAAAGTCATTGCGATTGATGCCGTGCCGGAGCGCTTGCGGATGGCGAAGGACGACTGCGGTGCGATCCCGGTCAACTACAGCAAAACAAGTGATTTGATGGGCGTGCTGGAGGAGTTGACGGGTGGAAGAGGACCCGACATCTGCGTGGACGCGGTAGGCATGGAAGCGCATGGAACGTCACCGGGCATG
>JACMPS010000579.1 GCA_014377395.1 Chthonomonadaceae bacterium | reverse complement strand
GTGCGCCGTTCCTATGCTTCCGCCGAGGTGATTCCTGGCACCAACCGCCCGCTCAGTTCGTAAGAGAGAGGATTTATCCGCAAATTAGCACTGAGCAACACAAACCTTAGTATAAAGACATGCCTTGTAATTTATGTCTTTTAATCCCTATGTTCGGTGTTAATCTGTGGATAAAAACTAATCTACGGAGCGAAAACGGATGCGGGTAGCGATTATCGGGGCGGGAATGGCGGGGCTTGCGGCAGCGAAAGCACTGAGCGAACCAGGGCATGAAGTCACACTTTTTGAGAAGAGCAAGGGCATCGGCGGGCGGGTAGCGACACGTCGCTTAAACGGTTGCGTATTCGATCATGGGGCGCAGGTCATCAAGTCCGCCGACTCTACACTGGCGCACCTGATGCAGAACGACCTCGATACAACGGACTTGATTCAGGTTCTGGCTCCGACCTGCCTTTATCGTGCGAAAGGCGAAATCGTTCCCTCCGACCCTGCCCGTCAAGCCGAAAAGAAATTCACTTATCGCTACGGCTTGACGACGCTCCCCAAACTCATCTTAAACTCGATTTCCTGCACGCTCGTGCTTGAAACACGCATCGGACGCATGGAAGAGACAACGGAAGAGGTCAAATTGTGGGACGAGAACGACAACACTCTCGGTAATTTTGATTCGGTAATTCTTACTGCTCCCGCCCCGCAATCCGCCGATCTCCTCTCCTCAAGCCTGACCCTGAACGAAAAGAGCAAGCAAAATCGCATCGAAGCCCTGCGCTCCGTCGTCTACAATCCTTGTCTTACGGTCTTGCTTGGCTACGACAAAACGGCTCCCCCTCCTCCTGCCTACGCGCTTCTCGCGGAGGATCGTACAACGCCGCTTCTCTGGCTTGCCTTCGAGGAAACCAAAGCCCCCGAACGCGCTCCAGACGGCGAAAAACTATTGATCGCTCAACTGGGTCCCGCCTATAGCAAAGAACATTACGGTCTCTCCGAGAAGATAATTTACAAGGAAACACTCGGCTTTTTAAGGGAAAATTTGGGGGAAAGTTATGCCCGCCCCTTGTGGCATGGGGTGAAACGCTGGCGGTATTCTCAGCCGCACGGCATGGTTTCCTTTGAGACCGTCAATGCGGAATCCGGACGTATTCTCGTTTGTGGAGATGCTCTGCGTCCTGAAAACGGGCGGGTGCATCAAGCCTACGAGAGCGGACTGGAAGCCGCAAGCCGATTGATAAGTCAATAGGTTACGTTAAGCACACTCTACTCTGTTAAAGACACAGAGGAAAGCCCCCTCTCCCAAAATCCGGGAGAGGGGAATTAATGCGAATCCCCCTAATCTTAACAACAATCCGGGAGGGGGGAGCAGATGCGAATTCCCTTTTCTCCTCTTTTTTTCTCTTCTCGTATTTCTCTGTGCCTCCTTGTTCTCTAACGAAGCAGGTGGTAGATAGTATTCCCTCAAGCAAGGTGAGTCATTGAGGAGCATGCGTAGAATAACATGAGTGTGACAAACATCACAATTCAGATGTGAGAAAACTTACAAAAACTCAGCAGGTAATTTTAGGGGGAAGAGAGAAATAAGAAGCGTCACTTGCGATACAATCCTTATCAATTCTACTCGCCCTGCGCCAGCCGCCTAACCGTGATTGATAAGTGCAGTGACCTCCGGTCAACGAAGACTTGTACCATTGAGTTGGCGCACTACCTGAGGAGTATTCACATGAATGAAAACGAAAAGGGCGTGATCATCGCTGCCGCTGTGCCACCGACGCCTTCACACCCCTGCCTCGCGCACCGCCGGCACGGTGCCGCTAGTCGCGGAAGCCAGGTTCCCCGACACTCAAGTCAGTTTGAGGGGCGGTTTGGCTGGCTTTTCCGCACTCTGTCCCCCGCGCATCACTCCGATCTGGCTCTGAACAAATTGGCAGAAGCGATGACCGCAGAAGCGGAAGCGGATCAGACGCCTGAAACCATAGTGGACGACGAAGAAAACACGGGAATCTTTGCTGGGTACACCTACTTCGGACAGTTTCTCGATCACGACCTCACCTTTGATCCCAACAGCAGTTTGCAAAAGCAAAATGACCCTGAAGGTCTTGTCAATTTCCGCTCTCCCCGCTTCGACCTCGACTCGGTTTACGGCAGAGGTCCCTCCGATCAGCCTTACCTTTACGCAGATGACGGCGTTCATTTTCTGCTCGGCAAACCACTGACCGGGAGTGATTTTGATCCCGGTACGCGAGACCTGCCCCGCAACTCGCCTAACTTCGGAGAGCCTGCCCGCGCCCTGATCGGTGATCCCCGCAATGATGAAAACACAATTGTCTCACAATTGCAGTCTACCCTGTTACGGTTTCATAATCGGATTGCGGACTTGCTCCACAGCCGGAACGGGTCTCTTCCTGACTTCGAGATGGTGCAACGGCAAGTGCGATGGCATTACCAGTGGGCAATCCTGCATGATTTCCTTCCTACCATGATCGGAGAGGACAACGTAAAGGCGATTTTGCCTCAGTTTAAGGTAACTGGTGCCGACCGTGAAGTCTACAAACCGGAACTCAAATTCTACAACTGGAAAAAAGAGCCCTTTATCCCCATTGAATTTTCCGCCGCCGTTTATCGCTTCGGACACTCAATGGTGCGTCCGATTTATCGCCTGAACGCTCACACGGACCGACTGATGATTTTTCAAGCCCCGACGAATGACGGAGACGGAATAGATCACAGTCTGGCGGGGTTCCGTGCCATTCCCGAAAATCATGCGGTAGATTGGACACTCTACTTCCACATTGAAGATCGTCCTCATCTAGGTTCCACTCGCATCCAGTCCTCTTACAAACTCGATACTTCCCTCGTCAATCCGTTGGGGCATCTTCCCCCCAGCATCGCGGTGAATCCGAGTTCTCTGGCAGCTAGAAACCTGATCCGAGGACGGAGCATGGGGCTTCCTTCCGGGCAAGCGGTCGCGGCGATCATGGGCGAGGTTCCTCTCTCCAACGAAATGCTGAAAATCGGGAAAGCCACGGAAAACTCAACTAATGATCCTCTCACTCCGAGGTTGACGGATATTTCCGAGGAGTTCAGAGATAATGCGCCACTCTGGTACTATGTTCTTGCGGAGGCACAGCAACAATTCCGCAAGGATGATACGCCAATTCGCCTCGGAAAAGTGGGAGGCAGAATTGTAGGAGAGGTGTTCATGGGACTGCTTTTCGGAGACAGTCATTCCTACATGCGCCAGTCTCCTTTCTGGCGTCCTCTGCCTAACCTCACCCGCAAAGACCGCTTCGGCATCGCCGAACTGATCCTCGCCGCAAGAGGGGAATAAAGTTTGGAACGATTGCCTTGAGTCCACGTAAGTGGACTCCAGAAAGTGCGGCTACGATCTACTTTTCAAGAGGCATACTGCCGGATTTTATTGTTATGCGAAGTAGCAATCGAAAACAAACTCCAACCCCCTCCTAACTTCCCCCTTGCATAAGGGGGAAGAATAAAAACAGTCCGTTTAACCTGGATTGGACGTTTTTAGTTTCTACCTTGTATCTAACTCGAATGAGTTTTCATCGAGACGCTAAAAAACTTCCCCCCGCCCCCCTGTTTGTGGTATCCTAGCCTGTCGGTAAATCAGAGGAGAAACGAGTTCCAAATGACCCTTTGTGTCGGTGTGGCATTCAAGCGAGTCGCCCGCTCCTACTGGTTTGATCCGGGAGACATCGAGGCACTGAGAGAAGGTGAGCGCGTCGTGGTGGAAACCTCACGCGGACCCGAACTCGGCGTCGTCAAAATTTCTCAGCGCGAAGTCAACGAGGACGAACTGGATTCGGCATTGCGCCCGGTTCTGCGTCGCTCGGAGTTCAGCGATCTGGAGCGCGAACGGGAAAACCGTGCCACTGCAAAAAACGCCCTCGAAATCTGCAACGAAAAAGTCAAGGATTCGCACCTGCCGATGAAGTTGTTGCAAGCGGAAACCACCTTTGACGGTTCTCAGGTGACGATTTATTTCGCGGCGGAGCATCGCGTAGACTTTCGAGAACTCGTACGCGAAGTTTCAACGGCGATTAAGTGCCGGGTGATGTTGCATCAGGTGGGGGCAAGAGATCAGGCAAAACTGGTGGGCGGCGTGGGCCCCTGCGGTCTTACGCTTTGTTGCGCTTCCTTTCTGACGGAGTTCGCTCCGGTCTCCATGAAAATGGCAAAGGATCAAAGCCTGTTTCTGAACCCCGTTAAATACTCCGGTGTCTGTGGCAAGTTGATGTGCTGTCTGCGCTATGAGTACGAGGACGGCGAACCGAAGCCCCCGAAATTGCCCTCAATTGGTGAGGTTGTTCGTACTCCCGAAGGGCAGGGCAAAGTGGTGGACCTGAATCTTTCCACAGAGATTGCAACCGTTGAACTGTTTGAGACCTTTGTGGAACTCAATTTCCCGGTCTCGCAAATCACGATTGAAAAAACCACGAAATGTGCGGATTGCCGGGGCTGTAGTCTGGACGATCTCAAGCATGATCTCAATGAATAAGTTGACGAGAAATTGACAGGTTCACTCTGAACAAATCAAAGTAGTCTCGATAAAAAATCCCCGCCGGAGAGAGAATGAGCGCACCGCCCCAAACAGGAGAGCAAAAACCTCTCTATATTACCACCCCCATTTATTATGTCAACGGCCTGCCGCACGTCGGTTCAGCACTGACCACCGTTGCATGTGACGTTCTCACACGCTACCACAAATTCAAGGGCGAAGCAGTCTACTTTCTGACCGGAACCGACGAAAACGCCACCAAAGTTCAGGATGCTGCCGAAAAAGCCGGGGTTTCAACCCAGCAATTTGTGGATGAACTTGCGGTTGCATTTCGGGAGTGTTGGGACTCACTCCATATTGGTTACGATGACTTTATTCGCACAACGGAACCCCGTCATACTCACGCCGTACAGGTATTTTTCGAGAGACTCATCGAGCGCGGACACGTTTACCTCGATACCTACGAGGGCTGGTACTCTGTCTCCGATGAAACGTTTTTTCGAGACACCGATGTCGAAAACGGCATCGCAAAGGAAACTGGAAAGCCCGTCGTTCGTGTCACCGAAGAGAATTATTTCTTTCGATTGTCTGCGTTTGGAGATCGGCTTTTAGAGCATATCGAGCAAAACCCTGACTGGCTTCTCCCCGAATTTCGTAAAAACGAGGTGGTTGCCTTTATCAAAGAGGGCTTGCGCGACATCAGTATTTCGCGTCCCAACCGAGGGTGGGGCATACCCTTTTCCAGCGATCCCACGAAAATAATCTATGTATGGGTTGATGCACTGATCAATTATCTTGCCGCAACGGGGTGGCCCGATTCGCCGGGGTGGGACAAATTGTGGCCCGCCGATTTGCACTTCATGGGCAAAGAAATCTTTGTGCGATTCCATGCCACACTCTGGCCCGCTATGCTCATGGCTCTCGACCTCCCCCTGCCGACACAAATTTACGCGCATGGCTGGTGGACGATTGGCGGCTCCAAAGGCGGCAAAACAGGTCCCGCACTGCCGCACCCGACCCGCCTCACGCAATTTCTAATCGAGCGCACCGGAATGACCGAAGAAATCGCGGTGGATGCACAGCGTTATCTGCTATGCCGTGAGATGAATTTTGGTCCTGACACCGAGTTTTCTGTCGAAAACTTGCTTCGCCGTTACAATAATGATCTCGCAAATGATCTCGGCAATCTACTCAACCGCACCATTGGCATGATGACTAAATACTATGATTCGGTCACTCCCGAAGGCGGTCTTGATGCAGAAGTGGGAGAGGTGGCACGGGTTGCCGTCCTCCAGTATGAGGCTTCGTTAAAGGAATTTCGATTTAATATCGCCCTGGAAGCCGCAGGAACAATCGTTGCTCGTGCGAACAAATTCATTGACGAAAAGGCTCCCTGGTCACTCTCAAAAGCGGCAAATAACGGCGATAGCGCGGCGGCAACTGAACTTGCACTTACGATGAGAACCTGCCTTGAAGTCGTGCGAATTTCGGCATTGCTGGTATTGCCCTTTATGCCACGCGCCGCACAGGAGCTTTACTCGCAACTCGGATTGAGCGAAAAATTTAAGAGTGAAACCTTTGAGGCGACAGAGTGGGGCGGTCTTGTTTCAGGCGCGAAAGTCGGTCCTGCTCGCCCTGTCTTTCCACGAATTCAAGAACTGACCGTAGACGAGGAAACGCTACTCAAACTCGGTTCCTCCTACACGGGCAATAGCGCAAGCCTTACTGAGAACGATCCGACAACACTAAATTCAACAAAAACAAATTCGACCCCGAAAGAAAATTTAATGGAAACCATAACGAATACCACGCCTACGACACAGCCTGCCGAAGTTCAATCGGAAATGCCGCCTGGTACTTTGCTTCCGCCCCCTATCTCTGCTCAGGAAGAAGAAACCCTGATCAACATTGATGAATTTATGAAGGTGCAACTTAAAGTCGGGGAAGTGCTGGCGGCGGAACGTATTCCGAACGCCGACAAACTATTGCGCCTCACGATAGATCTGGGGGAGCCGGAAGCCCGAACGATCCTTGCAGGGATTGCCGAATATTATGTGCCGGAAGATTTAGTCGGTAAAAAAGTGACCGTCGTTGCGAACTTGCAACCCCGAAAAATGCGCGGAATCATGTCGCAGGGAATGTTGCTTGCCGCCGATGTTGACGGGAAAGCCTCTCTTCTTTTGCCCGATCAAAATACGCCGATTGGCTCACGAGTTCGCTAGAACAAGTCAGACATTGTTTTTTCTCCTCTTTCCGAAAGTGCTCAGAACTTTTGGAAAGGTGAAAACGTCTTAGGTTTGTACGGACCCGCACTGGGCATATCCCTCATGTCGTTCTTCTGAGGCAGGGTTTAGTGGCGGGGAAAACAATTTGTCCTTGCATTTTCCCTGCTCTGTCTCTGCTTTTACGAACGGCATCAACAGGAGAAATCCGGACATGAAAACGACCTTCTGGACGAAAACAAGCGTGGCGACTGCGCTCATCATGATGATGGGAACATTACACGCTGTGGCTCAGGACGAGCCAAAACCTTTGCCGAACACAAACGGTACAATCAGCAAGAAGCCGTCACCCGGCGGTTGGACGGCACACCGTCCTCTCACTCTCTCGATGCTTCCCCCTGATTATCTGAAATCCGAACTTAAATTGACTGATGAACAGGTAGTCAAAATCGAGTCGCTTCAGAAAGCATCACAGGCGGACATGATGAAGATCGTGGAAGACCCGACCGCTCCTCCCCCTCCTTCACTAGAACCTTCCGAGACGCCTCTCCCTCCTGATCAAGAGGAGAAACTGCGAGCGTTTGAGAAGAAAATCAGCACTGTCACCGACAAAGCCGATGAGGATGTAAAGGCGGTTCTGACGGAAGAGCAAACCAAATTGCTACCCTCTCTGATGAAGGAAACGCAGTCGCTGGTAGATGCCGGACTGCCGCTCACACTCCTCACTGATCTGAAACTTACTCCTGACCAGAAAAAGCAAATCGGGAGTGCGTTAGATGAGATGGACGGCAAACTCAAAGACGCAACGCCCGAAGATCGCAGAGCGAAAATGAAGGTAATGCGGAAAGAGTTGCGGGAGAAAGTGACGGGCATCCTGACGGATGAGCAGAAAGAGATGCTTAAAAAGTCACGCGAAAACGAAAAGAGCAAGAAAGAAAAATCTTGATCTGCCACTTGCAATAAGCGTTAAGACGTTCACTTGAGCGGAACCGAAAATAACTCGGTTCCGCTCATCGCCGTTTCTTTGAGAAGGTTTTTCCTGTAAAATTAGTGTGAACTTTAGAGTAAGTTGCGCGTCAAATGTTCGACAGGCAAATTTGATGTCTTAGAGACGCACATTATCTCGAAGGTACAAACGACTCAGGAGAACAGATCGCATGAAAACGAATTTTTGGAAAGCATTGGGCGCAACTTCCGTGCTCCTGTTGATGGGTTCCGTAAACGCAAAAGCACAGGACGATCCGAAACCCGTTCCTCCCGGCGCACCCGTAGATGCTCCGGCAGGAGGCGGACAACGACAGGGCGGCGGGGGACAACGCGGCGGACAGGGACGAGTCTCTCTCTCGACGGTTCCGGTTCTCTACATGAAATCCGAGCTGAAATTGACGGATGAGCAGGCGACGAAAATCACGGCAATCCAGACCAAAGCGCAGGACGAGATCAAAGCCATGCGTGCGGCAATAACTCCCGGCGGCGATCCTATGACGAGGCGCGAAGCCAACATGAAAGTGCAGGAAGCCAACAAGAAGACCGACGACGAGATCAAAGCGGTGTTGAACGAAGATCAAACCAAGATGCTTCCCGACTTTATGAAGGAAACTCAGGCACTTGTTGGGGCGGGGCTTCCCGCAACGACACTCGGCGATCTGAAATTGACCCCTGAGCAGAAAAAGAAAATCGTCGAACTAACCGACAAAATGCAAGCCGACTTGAAGGATCTTCCCCGTGCTGAATACCGTGCAAAACAGCGAGAACTCCGCAAAGACCTGAGCGAAAAAGCAATGGCTCTGATGACGGATGAGCAAAAAGAAACGCTCAAGAAAAACGCTTCCGGCATGAAAGCAAAACGTGTGAAAGCAGGAGCAAAAGAAACCGAATAGGCTCTTTGATTGTTTTCAATAAAGAGGGGAGAGGCAGAGAATATCTGCCTCTCCTTTTCGTCTTGGATGTGATCTTTTCACCTTCTGCCCTCTTATTCTTCAGGTGCCATAGTAGTCTGTGGCGGCAATGACAGCCTCGGTCATGCCAGGATCGGAGGGCGAGTGACCTGCGCCATGAACGATCACAAGTTTGCTTTTCCCCCATAACTGCGACAGTTCCCAGGCGGAAGCGAGCGGTGCGTCAAGATCAAGACGACCATGAACTAAAGTACCGGGGATATCCTTGAGTTTGTATGCGTTTTGGAGAAGAATACCGTCTTCCATCCACGCTCCATGATGAAAATAATGGGTGACGATTCGGGCGAATGCCATACGAAAATGGGGCTGTGACCAGAGGGAGGACGGTTTATAGTTCGGATCAGTGGAAAGCATGGAGGATTCCCAATCACACCAATCCTGTGCCGCCTTTTCTCTGATGAGAGAGTCGGGACTTTGTAGTAGGCGATAGTAGGCGGTGATAAGGTTGCCTTCCCGCTCTGCTTCCGGCACTCCGTTGCGAAACTTTATCCACTGTTCAGGGAAAAGCGGGGCAATATCACGATAAAGCCATCTAAACTCAAATTGCCTTGCCATTGCAATCCCGGAGAGAACCATTGCTAAAACTCGTTCTGGATAGGTTTCAGCATAGGCAACGCCGAGC
>JACMPS010000578.1 GCA_014377395.1 Chthonomonadaceae bacterium | reverse complement strand
GTGACTTCATGCCCTGCTTCGCTTAATCTCTTCGCCGCCGCAAGCCCCGCCATTCCCGCCCCGATAATCGCTACCAGCATCCTTTTTCACTCCGTAAATTTGTTTTTATCCACAGATTAACACCGACGAACACAGATCAAAAGCCTGAATACAAAAATCGCAATGGATATATTCGCCTTAAAACGTGTGTTACTCGGTGCTAATCTGTGGATAAATCCTCTCTCTTACGAACTGAGCGGGCGGTTGGTGCCAGGAATCACCTCGGCGGAAGCATAGGAACGGCGCACGTCCAGAATACGGACTTTCGCTTTTTGCCCCATGAATTTCGCGCCGTCATCCAGATCAATCAACATTCCCTCTGCCCAGCCGATGCACTTGCCCGTCTCTTTCAGCAGGGAACGCATGACTTTGCACTCGACGACTTGAGCGCGGCGATAGTTGAGGCGGAGTTTTTCATAGTCTCCAATGTCGCCCGGTTTGAGATTGAATTGCTCGATATGATCGTCTTCTACGGCTCGTACATAGATTGCCTTTTCGATTTCGAGTTCCAGTTGTGCAACCGCAGTTCCCTCCACTCCCACAAACAACTCGGCAACATCAGGATGACAGTTAATCAAAACCGCTTCTTTTTTAGCGAAGTTCGGCGTGTTGATTACGCGGCGTAGTTCTCTTTCAAGATCAACGGAAACCGTTTCGGCGGAAGGCAACGTGCCGCGTCCCTTGCAGAAAGGACACTCTTCGGTAATAAAAGCGGTCAGAGTCTCACCGGTGCGCTTGCGGGTCATTTCAATCAAACCGAGTGGGCTGATATTCGAAATTTTCGTGCGGGAACGATCTCGTTTGAGAGCGTTCTCCAGAGACTTGCGAACCGAAACCCGGTCACGCTCAGAGTTCATGTCAATAAAGTCAATCACGATGATTCTGCCAATGTCACGCAGTCGCAACTGACGGGCAATCTCGTTTGCGGCGTCAAGGTTCACCTTGACAATCGTTTCATTCAGGCTGGAGGAACCCACAAATTTTGAGGAGTTCACGTCAATGACCGTCAGGGCTTCGGTTTCGTCAATGACAAGCGAGCCACCCGATTTCATGAAGACCTTACGACGCAACGAGCGTTCGATTTCCTCTTCGAGTTTGTAATGATCAAAGAGGGGTTTTTCGCCATCGTAAAGGTGAATCCGCCCTTTTAATTTCGGAGAAAGACGCTCGATCAGTTCATTCGCTTTTTCGTATTCGGCAGGACTATCAATCACGAGTTTGTTCACGTCGGAGCCGAAAACATCACGGATCGTCTTGTAAAGCAAAGTGAGGTCTTGTTGCAGAATGGCGGGGGCGCGTACCGTTTTCGACTTCGCTTCAATCTCTCGCCAGGACTTCACAAGAAAATCGAGGTCTTGTTGTAACTCGACTTCGGTTTTCTCTTCCGCTTCCGTGCGGATGATAATTCCGTAGCCGGGAACACGAATCCGATCCCCGATCTTTTTCAGACGGTCACGCTCTTTCACGTCCTCGATTTTGCGGGAAACACCGAGGCTGTCGCCTTCCGGCATCAGCACAAGATAGCGTCCGGGAAGGGAAACGCGAGTTGAAACTCGTGCGCCTTTCGTTCCGCGAGGCCCTTTGATCACCTGCACAAGCAATTCCTGTCCAATTTTCGCCACATCGGTGATTTTTTGGTTGCGGGCAACGGAGCGGCGCATTGGAGGACGACGCGGAACTCGTCCGCTTCCGGGTGCGACTTCCTCAACATCTTCCGTTAAATCCGCAAACGCCTCTTCTTCGGAGGAAAGCGAGTCGTCTTCATCCATTTCGTCCCGAAGTTCGGCTTCGGCTTCGGCGGCAAGGGCTTCTAGGGCGTCTTCTTGCAGTCCTGAGTTCCCTGCATTCTCTCTTTCCCCCGCCATCATATCCGCAGGCAGTTCGGCAGTAAAGCCTTCTCCCACTTCCGGCGCGTCCTCGTCGTCCGTGTTTTCGAGAGCGGAGTCAAGTGGCATTGTGGAAGGTTGCGGTGCAAAGCGAGAACCGTTGCGTCGTCGTCCCCCCCGTGCAAAGCGTTGCTGGCTACTGTCGGTGACAGGGGCAGGAGTAGGAGCGGGGGCACGTTTCGGTTCTTCTTCGCGGGTGGGGATCACATCGCCGACATAAAGGAAAGCGTTTCGCTCTAACCCAATATCTACGAAAGCGGCGTCCATGCCTTTCAGCACATTTGCTACCTTACACTTATAAAGGTTTCCTACCACGCGCTCACTGCGCTCGATGTGGAGTTCGACAAGGCGGTCATCCTCCAGCACGGCGATGCGGGTTTCGCGTTCACCGACGTTGACGAGAATATCTTTACGTAACTGATTGAGTGACATTCGTTTTTTATTCCTGAGTTTCTCTGTGGCTCTGTGTCTGAGACAGAAGCAACAGTTTCAGCGCGTTGTCTTCGATAATATCGCGCATGGCAATTTGTTCGCGCCAGTGAAGCGGAATCGCGTCGAGACCATAATAGGCTCCCGCGAGTTGTCCGTAAATGGCGGCGGTTGTGTCGGAGTCATCGCCGAGATTGGCGGCTTTCAGGCACCCTTCAGCAAAAGTTTGAGTGTGAGCAAACGCCCACAATGCGGCTTCGAGCGAACGAACGACAAAGCCGGAACCGATAATTTGAGGCGGATTTCTCTTGAGAAAAGTCCCGGAGGCGACTTCCCGTATTTCGGGACTAAGCGGCGTCTCGCCAAAATCGCAAGAATTTGCAAACTCTTCCGAAAGCAAAACGTCTTTCGTTACGCCGTTCAGCGTAACTAATGATCAAAGCCCCATAGTAGCGGCAGGCGTCTACGGCGGTAACGGCACCATGCGTGACCCGGCTACTTTCCGCACAAGCTTCGATCCCCTCTTTCGGTGATTCCGCGTAAAACATCGGAACGGGAGCAAGGCGCATCAGGCTTCCGTTTCCCGGCGAATGGGGATCGGTAGACCCTGCGAACGGGTCTTTCGTTTTTTCGAAAAGGGTCAGGGCGGCGCGGGTTGCGTTTCCAATATCGAAACAGTGCCCTTTAACCGAAAGATAGCCTTCCTGAAACCAGCGCAAATAACGCTCCATTTGATCCGTAGGATTGCTCCCTTCCAGAGCAATCAGGCTTTCAGCGAGGCAAAGAGCCATCGAAGTATCGTCCGTCCACTCTCCCGGCTTTAAATCGAAGGAACCTCCGCCTTGGAGATCGGTCAAAGGTTTGAAGGTTCAGGGTCGCATAAATTCAACGGAAGCACCGAATGAGTCCCCCGTTGCAAGACCAAGCAAACACCCCCGATATCGACTTTCCCGGCTTACCGTCTCCATCGCCTGACCATTTCCGTTTGTGCTTGAGTTTGCGGCGTGGAGGGGCAACGCCACTTCTTTTCCATCACTTCCCACATCACGTTCATTTGACGCAACGCCTCTTCGCCGCTCCCGACTTGCTCTGCAAGGTAGCACCCGACTACGGTTCCCGTGCGCCCGATCCCGCCCCAACAATGGACATAAACGCAATGCCCCTCCGCGAGGGAAAGCCGAATTTGCGCGAGAATGTCTTGCATCAGGGCATCGGTAGGAATATCGGCATCAATGATTTCCATACGTCGATACCCGACTTCAAGATTGCGCTTAAGGGCTTCCTCTTTCAGCCAGATTTCATAGGAAGTGAGTTCACTCCTTTGTTCCGTGAGGTCGAGAAAGAAGGTGAGTCCGGCGTCGAGCAGGTTGTTCAGGCGTGTTCTCGACTCAAACTCAAAACGTTCACCGGGATATTCCCCTGCCATCAGGCTTCCCGGTTGTACCCAGTAGCAATTCCCGTGAGGTCTAGGATAGCGCAAAATTTTCCTCTTATATGGACTCTTAAACCTGCAACTCTTCCGAAATTGGCTCTGAGGCGGCGGATAGGGATCGAGCGTTTTCTACGTCTCGCTGAATGGGTCGCACCCGATGCGAGCGGCGCAAGGTCACTTTTTCCCCCGGCAAATGTTGCGCGAGTGCCGTAACGACTTCGCCCGGTTTTGCGGTTCCGTTTTCGCCCTGCCCCACCCTCATGCGGATTGTTGCGCGAGTTTCGGTCACGCTCTCTTCGACAAGCGATAAGGCGAACAGGTTAGGGCGAATATCCACCGTTTTGCTTTTGCCCTCTTTTTCGCGTTCGATCAAAACGGCGTCACTGTTGAGGAGTGTTGCAATTCCCTGTTCGATATGAAGAACAGTGATTCCTGCGGAAAGTGAAAGCGTGACTTCGTATTCGCCCCGATCATAACCGGAAAGAGCGGACTTTTCAAGAGTGGGGGGAAGTTCTTCGCAGTGGTGCAGGTACAAACCGTCCGGCAGGGTGACGTTGAGGCGATTGAGCAGGTCGGTAGGGTCAATGGTTTGAGTCAGTTCGATAACGGCGCGTTCTGCCCCCCCGGTAATCCCGGTTCCGAGAGCAGAGGCAAACACAATTTTTTCACGCGGATTAAATCCTGCGGAGAAGGCAATCGGGAGTTCGGCGCGACGAATGGCGCGTTCGAAGGTGCGGAGTATATCGAGGTGTCCAAGCCAGCGTACCGGCTCGTCTTTGGAAAAAATCAACAAGAATTTGGGCATAATCGGGGGTTAAGGAAGAGGGTTGAAGGTCAGAGATTAGTCTAATCTCTGATCTCCAACCCCTGATCACTGACTAGCCTTTTTTGGGAGTGGTCTTCACGTCTTTGGCGGAAGCCTCTTTCGCTTTGGCGAGTTGAGTTTTCTTGTCCATTTTCGCGAACTGCTCAGGGCAACCGGGGCAACAAAAGTGAACATTGTAGTTCGCGACTTTTGCCGACTTGCTCTTCGCATCAGCGACGGCTTCCCCGGTAATCGGGCAGTGCATCACTTCGACCATTTTCACAGTCTTGGTAGTGGACTTTTTAACAGCCTTCTTCGCGTCTTTCTTCGGTGGCCCGGCAAGCGCGACAACACTGGTCAGCGTGAGCAACGCAAGGGTGAACGACATCATTTTTTTCATTGAAATTCTCCTCAATATAAGATTACTTAGGCAAAAGGGATAAACCGTCTTCCGCTTTTGGCGGAAGAGACAATTATCATTTCGTCAATGCAAGAGACGCATTTCTACGAATAATGTGATGATTATACCGTATTTGCAAAGATTTAAGCAAGTGCCTCTCTTTGGGAGAAGATAACACGAAATGTTTTGTCTCTGGGTTAGGCTTCAGAGGTTGAGATTCGATCACCCTTATTGCGGAAGAGGATCGCCTTTGCCACACAGAGCAATTCCGTCTTCATTAACTTTGTAGCCGGGGAACACGGGCTTTGGTCCCGGCAACGCTTTGACGTGCGTGTCCAAAAACAGATAGTTGCCTGTCTCATTGTGACGAAAAACCGGCTTTTCGGACACAACTGGCGGCTCCGGTAACAATTTCTCTTTGTTCAGTACGCCCAATACCGCATCCATTTCCCACTGTCCCTTCTCTCGAAAGAAAGTGAGAGTCTCCAGCACAAGAACGGTAGAGACATGAGCGGGAATGGATGCCAGCGACCTGCCTTCGGTATTGCCCGTGATCGCGTAGGAACGAAACACCTGCTTGCCCAGTCCGGGAATATCACGGCGTGGTGCTTCGTGATCGCTCGGACACATAAAGATTTGGACACCTGTCACGTAGGGTTGCAAAGCGATATCCCACGAGATCGGCACTCCCTGCGGCGTGAGAACGGGAGCATTAGCAGTCATCAAAACCCAGCGGGGCAGATGCTCATCGTAATCCTGAGCATAAATCAACGACGCAGAACCGATCTGCCTTAGATTGGAAAGGCAATCGGTCTGACGCGCTTTTTCCCGCGCCCGTGCAAAAACGGGAAAAAGCAACGCCGCGAGAATAGCAATCAATGCGATGACAACAAGCAGTTCGATCAGGGTGAAACCTATTACAGTCAAGCGTTTGTTCTTCATTGAAGACACCTCCACTGTTTTAGAAACCGCTCCCCTCTCTAAAGTTCGATAGTAGTTAGTTAAGTGAAGTTTTATCCGTTGCAAAAAGCGGCTAAACTAAGGGATGAAAAACTCTACCCCACTTACTCTGACGCTTGACCAACGTCAAGAACTCGAACG
>JACMPS010000577.1 GCA_014377395.1 Chthonomonadaceae bacterium | reverse complement strand
TTTTTTGTAGCGTGCCGTCGCGGTTCAGTAATTTCGGACCTGCGACTACCACGTCGGGGCGGGTATCGAGTACTTCTACAAGTGCGTTCAATGCCCCGGCATGAATGAGGGTGTCGTCGTTGAGGAGAAAAATATAATCGCCGCGACATTGCTTTAAGGCAATATTATGATTTTCTCCGAAACCATGCCGCTCCGTGTTTTCGATCAAAACAATCTGCGGGTAGTCTTTTTTAAGAAACTCCCTTGCGCCGTCCGTCGAACAATTATCCACCACGACGATTTCGTAGGTGCAGGTAGGTGGGTTTTGAGTGAGCGTTCTCAGGCAATCCTTCAGCATCGCTAGCCCGTCGTGATGCACGATTGAAATGCTGAATTTTAAGCATGAATTTTCGTGAGACATACCTCTCCACACTCTCTCACCGAGTCTTATCACGGCGTTTTAGCACAGTGGGTGGCTTAATTTTTGCAGGTGCGCCTCCGTCTTCATTGCCGTGACGTAGGGGGCAATCACCTTTTCCACCCTATCCACCCGATTATGCCAGGACTGTTCCGCAACGACATGGCGTCTTTCTCGCTGTTTCGCTTCGGGTTCTTTTTCTGCGATTCTTAACGCATCAAAAAAATCATCCGCATTTTTTGCACAGGCAACGAATTGCGGGTAATCCCGAAACCCGGCAACAGGAGTGGAAACAATCGGTTTCCCTGCCGCCAGATACTCCCAGAGTTTGATCGGGTTCAGACTTTCGGTGAACGGCGTGACCAGATGCGGGGTCATGCACACGTCGAAAGCCCGCATGATTTCCGGCAATACGTTGTAGGAGATGCCCCCTGTAAAAACCACGCGCCCGGTTTTCGTCAGTCTTCTCATGTCTTCATCGGTAAGGAGAGTGGGACCCACAAGAGCCAGTGTTCCTTGTGTCATTCGCTTTGCAATCCCCTCGATCAGTCCGACATCCACGCGATCCGGGTGAATCGTTCCGGTGTAGCCATAGACGGGCTTTTCCCAGTGCGCGGCAATCGAGGGCAACGGCTTTTCTTTTTCGTCAAGCACAGGGGCGTAATGCGCCGCATCGACGCCGTTAGGAATCAGGGTGACGTTATCGCTCAGTTTTTGCTTGAGTTCGTATAGACGCTCGGAACAGACGATAACGGCATCGGCTTTGCGACAGAGTTCCGCGTCCTGTGCAACGGTCAAGCGTTTGTCGAGGTCGGATTGCGCCAGTTGTGACCAGTCGTCGGTAACGTCGTAGATCACGCCGCTCTCGCCCAGATTACCTACTAGATCAACAGCGTAGTGTGCGTTAAGCCAGAGGAGCGGGCTTTCCATTTTGAGTTGAGCGCAAGCCTTTCGGATCGCTCGATATTGGATATGGTCGTTCAGGCGTCGCCCGAAGGGAAGTGTTTTGGGAAGCCACTTCGGTGGATTCAGAAGAAACACATTCGGGAGCGGCACTTCGGTTTGTGGGTTTCTCAGTTTTTGCGGACTGAGGGCTTCGCGCAGGGGCGTCAGGTTTCCCTCACGGACTCCGTGGGTTACGTCTTGCGGCGTGCCAACAAACAAAATCTTGCTTTCCGGGTAGCGTTGCGCCAGTTCGGAAACCAGAAATTGATTGCGACGCCAAATCTCGTCCCAGTTCTCCATTGAAACAAAAACCAGAGATTTCATGCGCTTGACTGTCGCCTCTCAGACAAATAATAGGTGGAAAAGAGGACGTCTATGTCCGCTGTGAAAATTAGAAGGAGTGTGAGGCTATCAGGAGCAATCATAAAAACCGGTGAAGTCTGAGTCTACTCTCAAACGTATTTTCCAGAATTACTTTCCTTTGCTTTTGTAGAGCAAAGGATTGAGGTACGCCTCGATGATTCCGTCCCAGGAATACTTTCGGCTTTGTTCGATGCCCTGCCGGGCGAGCCGTTCCCGTTCCTCCCCGTTTTGCAACAGGGCAAGAAGCGAGTCTCCCAAATCGGGCAAATCCGCAATCACGCCGTACTTCCCGTTCTCCAACACTTCCATTGCCCCGGCATTCGGGGTGGCAACAATCGCGGTACCGGACGCCATTGCCTCGATATAGGGGACTCCGAAGCCTTCGTAGGAACTCGGCAAACAGAAAACCCATGCC
The DNA here is from genome assembly GCA_014377395.1 of Chthonomonadaceae bacterium. Classification (GTDB taxonomy): domain Bacteria; phylum Armatimonadota; class Chthonomonadetes; order Chthonomonadales; family Chthonomonadaceae; genus JACMPS01. The sequence goes on along the minus strand of JACMPS010000577.1, from coordinate 1,768 downwards.
TTCTGGTAAAGTTCGATGAGCTGCGAAGTTTCGACGGGCCCGAACCACTTCACGCCTTTTGCCTCCACCGGATGCGGTTCGCGGACAATCCACAATTCGGCGTCGGGCAAAACGGGCAAAACTTTCTCTTGAAACGCTTTCAGCAATTCCGCACCGCGTTTGCGTTCGTGCATCGTGCCGATAAAAAGAATCGTCGGGTGAGATGATTTTATTGTACCCGGTCTGAAGAGGTGAGTGTCTACGCCACAGCCAATCACTTCATGCACAGTCGGGCAATACTTGAGCGTGTCCTTCGAGATGCAGACTTTGCGCTCGGCGATAAAGCAACTCGCCACCTCCGATGCTCCAAGAACCGCCATGCGTATTTTGCTTCGTAATCCCTTGATATGAATGGCTTCGGCGATGCACGATCCCATAAACGTCCTAATGTGATAGGGGCGTTTTTTGCCGAAAAGCCAGTAATCATCCGACCCTGCGTGAAGCACATCGAACCCCGAAAAATCCTCTTTTCGCAGATTCCAGGCAAACTGAAACGTCCTGTTTTTTCTCCCGATAGGCACGGCTTTCATCGTGTAGAGCGCGTCGATTGCCTTTTGATTTTCGGTATAAGGGCTGAACATCATCACCTCGTGTCCGGCACGGGTGTAGGCATTCGCAAGGTAGTGCATCTGGAAACCCGCTCCGATTCGGTCTACAGGAGGCAGATAGTAAGCGATACAGGCAATACGCATAAGGTTACGGGGATCCTTTTTCTAAAACGACATTCGAGAGCGGTTTGTGAGAGTGAGGCTTCCACTCTCCATAACGTTCGGCGCGATGATCCGAGAATGCCCTTAAAGTCGCCTTCAAGATAGCGAGGGAACCCGGAGTGCGCTGTTTACAAGCGCGTAGAGCCTCACGTATCCAGCGACTTCTAACTTCTTTCTCGGCTCTTTTTCGGTGAACTCCGCTATGTAGGGAAACGAAAAGCAGGTTGTTTCGCGCCGAATAGTATCTGCCGATTGTCGAAACTTTGCCTATCGAACGCCCTACCTTGTGAACAATCTGTGAGGCGGGAACGAGAAAAAGATGTCCCCCGGCTCTACGGACACGCACGCTGAGGTCTACATCTTCCCAATTCAGAAAATATCGGTCGTCAAACCCTCCCAGCTGTTTCAAGAGGGCGGCGGGAAACAGCATTGCACACCCCGAAGCCCAGGGAATTTCATAGGGGGATTCATTCGGTTTCGGCACATGGCTGTTGTCGTGCCATGCCTCCCCCCGCTCCAGCGAAAGAGTAGAACCCACAAACCAGGGTTCGCCCGCCGGATCGTAATAGTCGATTCGAGGCGTCAAGACGCTGTTTTGCGGAAGATCACCCCCGGCAGAAAGAAGACACGTCAGAAAATCGGGTGAAACCAGCGTGTCATTATTGAGCAAAAAAATAAAGTCCGGTGAAGACTTTAATGCAAATTCAATGCCAACATTATTTCCCCCCGTAAAGCCGAGATTTCGCCCGGTCTCGATGACGTGAACCTCGGGGTACTCCGCTTTTAATAGAAGCGCGTCTTCGCCTCCTGAACCGTTGTCTACCACAATTAACGAAGGCTTTAGCGAGGAGACACTTTCGAGCGATTGCAAACATTCCCGCGTATCCGCCAGACCGTTCCAGTTGACGAGTAGAATTGAAATCTTAGGTTGAGAAGTCATTGAAAATTTTTGGCGCAACCCAATTCGTAGGTGAGATTACGTGCACGGTCTCGAATAAATTTAGCGGGAACTCCTCCGA
>JACMPS010000576.1 GCA_014377395.1 Chthonomonadaceae bacterium | reverse complement strand
GAGTTCCACAAGGCGATCTCCAACATGAGCGTCCAGAACAACTGCAACCGTGCTTTTGGAGAGTGACATTTTCGTGTTTCCCTACAGTCTGAACGCCTTCTGATATTGTTGCCAGATCGAGGCTTCGTACATTCGCGCATACTCTTCCGCGTACTTTTCGCCGCGTGAGGCTCTCTTCTGAGAGCGCGTCGTCATGAGGTCATGGTGGTGCCCCAATTCGTGCAGGAGGATGTGGAGCAACTGATAGCCCCGAACCGCCGATTCATCGAACTTGCACAGCACATATTCGTCACAGGTCTCTTCGCCAATGATGCCAAGCCGCTCAAAAATGTCTTGGTGCGCTCGGTAGTGATCCCCCGTCATTTCACGCCATAGCCCCTCCTCCCACGCACAGATATGGACAACACCGGGAGTGTGGTAGCCGTCCGATGACCATTCGCCGGGAGCGAGAACCACCGCGTTAAGACCGACGGCGAGGTTTTTCCAATCCGGCAACAACTCCAGAAATTGATAAATGTCGCTTTTGTTCAGAACGTGTTTGTAGCCTTCGCCGGGTCGTTTGCGGTCAACTAAGACCATGCCGGGAAGGGGAGCATCGTAGTAATCGATGCTTGGGTTCAGGTTGTTTTTCTTCTGGACGCGCCCCTTGACGACTTGCGGGGCGGATTTGCGGTTGATGTGTTGCATGATGATAGCCCTCCAAGAAAGAGGCGATTAGATTGAGCCTTTGCCGCGCCAAATTATGTAGCGGCTCTGCAAGATACAGAGGCAATATGAGTTATTCACGCTTATCCCCAGGGCGAACCACCTCCCGGTCCACACAAAAGGCAGGCTGTGGCTAAATCCCCTGAGCCATGACTTTCCCAGGCTTCGTACTTCTCATCAGGGGAACAAGACAACCTCCCCCCATCTTCGAAGATCAGTTCGCAATCCCCTTCGGACGAGGCGCGAAAAACGGAGGCGGGGCGAAAATAAAGTGGTAACAGGGGGCAAAGTGTTTCACTCTTCTCGCCGTCACATTCCCATATCACCCCTTCCGCAGTATGAAACGTGAAGGGACACCCAAAAATCAGCACCAGTTTTCGCTCCTGAAACCACAAATTAAAGATAACACGCGAGTCGAAGTGAATTTGACTGATTTCCAGCCCCGTCAGATTCCACTCACGCCATTGTACTTGTAGAGACATCATCCACTCCTTCTGACGCACCTACCGAAACTAACTATTTGTACAGAATTGTGACTATCACCCAACCCGTGCCGTCCTGCGATTGCGCGAGATGGGTAATTTCAACATGAGGATTAGCATTGAGCCAATCCTGTACTGCGGGTTCTACGTCTTTTGGACTAATTGACTTGAATACTTTGACTTTAAGCATCGGATGTACCTTTCAAGTAAGAGGAACACAGTCCCAATCACTTGCCTGTAGTTGCGCTAAGTAGGTGCCGTTAAAAGGTTCTTAGTTTCGCAGTATTTTTGTTGGAGGCGTTTCGCCTTTTGCGCGAGTGCCTCCTCGACCGCTTTGACAAGTGATGACCTTAAAACCCGCTCCACGCAACACACCGCCCCCGAAGCGCAATACCTTCTCATCGCTTGAGGCTAACAAAATGGTAAACGCTTGAGGCGAAAAAGAAAAATTTAAGTCTGAGAAGTGTATTTGCAAGGTGCCTCCAATCGGAATCTCTTCTCACTTAGTCCGAGACCTGAAACCAGTTATTTTCTCGGTGACGGCTACTGTGCCACTCTGCACGAAGTTCTGGAGAGATTTTATCATCGGAGCGATACAAATAACAAGTGTGCTTTGTGGGGAAACCGCTTCCCACGATAAACAGCACTGTCATCACACCCTGACTGTCTTTTCCGGCTTGCGTCACGTAGGCTAAATCCTTGTACTGAGCGGGTAGATCAATGTGTTCGCGTCGAATGGTAAGAGGGCGGTTCTGGAGAAGAGCGACAACCTCCTTCATGCGCGGCAAGTCCCGGTAGTAGAGATAAGTGTTTGCGTAACTTCCCAGAAATCCCCCGACAAACAAAGCCAAAGGAGCAAGGAGAAGAGCAATCGCCATCTGAGGACGAAAGGGTTTGTTTTGCGCGAAGAAAAGACCGAAAAAGACGATTGGGTAGAGCGGGAGCAGAAGCAGAAATGACAGCATAAAATGCGACTGATTGGAGAATGCAGGACGCGCCGCAAAGCCAATGAAGGACAGAAACAAAATTGCCTCAGTGACAAAGATAAGCCGAAGAATTGGTTTCATAAAGGTGTCGTTTCATCAAAGACATATGCAAAAAGTCGTCATCAGGGGGTTGACTGGAAGCGAGATCAAACAAGCAACTAATCGCCTTCTTCGCGCATGACGTAGCCGACGCCGCGCACCGTATGAAGCAGTTTTGTCTGTCCCGGCTTGTCAATCTTCTTACGGAGGAAGTTCATGTAGACTTCAAGGACATTGCTTTCCGCATCGAAGTCGTAGCCCCACACGTTTTCTAGAATCGCCGTGCGCGTGAACACCTGACCGGGATGTCGCAACAACAAATCAAGCAGACCGTACTCCTTATTCGTGAGTTCGATAGCCTTGCCGTCTCGTGTCACCACGCGAGTCACCGGGTCGAGCGTCACGCCCCCGTACTCCAGTTTCGAGGCGCGAGTCGTGGCACCCGACTGCCGCCGCATGATCGCCCTGAGACGCGCCAAAAGCTCATCGAAGGCAAACGGCTTGGCGAGATAATCGTCACAACCCGCGTCCAATCCCTGCACCCTGTCCTCCAACGCTCCCCGCGCCGTCAACGCCAGCACCGGAACCGACTTTCCCCGAAGCCGCAACTCGCGCACCACCGAAAGCCCATCATGCCCCGGTAACATTAAATCAAGCACAATGGCGTCGTACTCGTTCATCAGGGCGTACTCCAGGCCCTCTTCACCATTATTGACCCAATCCACGACGTACGCGGATTGCTCCAGCCCCTTTTTCACAAAAGAAGCCACTTTTTCTTCATCTTCCACGACAAGAATACGCACGCGACACCTCCAGAAAGGGGTTAGGGATTAGGTGATAGGGATTAGATATTAGTTGTTAGGAAAACTCTTCTGCCGTGTATCAAACCTACTCTGTACGGGTTTTGTGTCCGCAGGACACGGGGCGGGACGCCTCACAGCGCGGAATTTATTCCTGCGGCGAACGTACCACTTCTACTTTTCAACACTTCCCCTGTATTGCCTAATCCCTAATCCTTCTTACCTAAAACCTACTCCCTACACCTTCACTTTTTTCCACGCACCCTGCTTGTAAAGCCAGAGCGTCATTAGTCCACCGACAATCGTGGTAACGCACATCGAAATCCAGGCTCCCTGCGAATTCTGGTGAAGTCCGAACATAAGCCAGATCGCAAGAGGCATACGGATCACCCACATCGAAATCAAGGTAATGTAGGTCGGGCGCACCGTGTCACCCGCCCCCTGCAAGGCTCCAGTCAGCACCATGCCAAGCGCAATGAATGGCTCCGAAAACGCATTGATCCTGAGATAGTCTACCCCTAATTGGCGAACGTGCAAATCGCTTGTGAAGATTGCCGCAATTCCAGGCGCGAAAAGGTAGAAAATCACTCCCATCACCACCATCACGATCAGAGATTGTCCCAGTGCCGCCCACCCGCATCGTTCTGCGTGTTCCGGGTCTCTGGCTCCGAGGCTCTGCCCCACAAGTGCCGAAGCCGCAACGCTGTACCCAAACCCCGGCATAAAGGCGAAGGCTTCTGTTCGGATACCGATTTGCAGTGCCGCAACGCCTGCCGCTCCCTCAACCGTTCTAGCGATCAAAGCCGTAAATGCCATCATGGAAAGCGTTCGCATGATCGCCTGAATCGAAGCGGGAATCCCGATTTTAAGGATGCGTTGCACCCATTCAAGCTGCGGGCGTAGGTTTTCGATCCGGTAAGCATGAGCGAGAGGGGATCGTCGAAGTGCAAGCCCAAACAACAGACAACCCCAGAAATTCGACAGCGCAAAGGCGGTTCCGGCTCCGCGTACCCCCATTGAAGGAAAGCCAAACCGCCCCTCAATAAGCAGAAAGTTCAACCCGATATGCAGACCGACCATCGCCAGCGTGAGCAGAAGCGGCGTGCGTGTGTCGCCGATGCCCCGAAATGAAGACTGTAACACGTTAAGAATGAAAAGTGGAAGCGAAGCCAGCAGTGCCATCCCCAGAAACTGTGAGCAAAGTTGCGCGGCAAGCGGATTTTTCGTGGAGTTCAGCAGAAGATTGACCAGCAAATCCCGACTGAAGTAAGCAACAATGCCGAACACAAGACCGAGCATCGCACTCAGCGACAGGGATTGACCGACTGCCTCTATCGCCGAAGCCTCGTCTCTCGCTCCCGTGAAACGTGCCACCAACGCCGTTGTGCCGACACTGATTCCCATTGCCAGCGACACCAGAAGGAAGATAATGCCGCCACCAACTCCTGTGGCAGCGAGCGCTTCCGCCGCGTTAGGGAGATGCCCTACAAAAAGCGCGTCCATCAGCGAGTTGATCGTTTGCAAAAGCATCGTCAGCACGGAGGGCCATGCAAGGTTCCAAACCTGACGATTGAGTTCGAGGCGGGTGCGGGGGAAGGGCGCGGGAGAGAGATGAGCGTTTGCCTCTTCCTCGACAGTGTTCAGACGTTCTCCGTTATCGGAGAGGGCATTTTCTTCTCGTTCCTGAGTGGGCAACGACGAGTTGGGCGGTGACATAAAGGCGGGTTCTTTCCTGCGAGAGCGGCATCAATACCACCACGCTGTCTTTATTGTACCGTATACGTTTTTTGCGAAGGAAAATCAACCTGCAACCTCAGTCCACAAAGGTGGAAGTCCTGTGAACCGTTGAACAGGAGTTTGTGATTGGATGTACCTGTGAACCGTTGAACAGGAGTTTGTGATTGGGGCTTGTGTATTGCCGGAGGTTTAGACTGGAGG
>JACMPS010000575.1 GCA_014377395.1 Chthonomonadaceae bacterium | reverse complement strand
ACTGCATCTACTCCCCTCCCCCTAACGAGCCTAGGCGAGTGGCAGGGAGAGGGGCTGGGGGTGTGGGCAAACGAAGAGAATTTATTCCCCGGACTCTCGGCTCACTATTGCTGCTCCTCGGTTCATTCCTGATGCCCCTCGGATCGCTCCCGGAGCGACTCTGTTCACTGTTAGAGCCTCACGGATCACTGTTGGAGAGACTCTGGCGACTGTTGAAGGCGCACGGATCACTCCTGAAGCCCCACGGATCACTGTTGGTGTCACAATTTTTACTGTGGGAGCCTCACGGATCACTGTTGACGCACTAACGAGAAGGGTGATTGTGTGAAATCACAAGGCGGAACGAGTTCACAAGGTCAGAATAATCTCCCCTGCCGCCGTCAGATTGACAGCGTAAGTGTCGAGTTCACAGGCATCGTCACCGAGTTTGCGCCCGGTTTCCAGATCGAACTTCCACGCATGATACGGACATTGAAGGGTCGCCCCGCCGAGCAATCCATCTGCAAGCGGAGCCTGACGGTGCGGGCAAAGGGCTTGCGTGGCATAGGTTTTGCCGTTGCGGGAGTGAAAGATGGCGATCAATTCGCCATCTACCGCGAACTCGCGCCCTTCGCCGGGCGGTATTTGCTGGATCGAGCCGAGATTGACGCTTTTTAAGGCGATTTCAGTTTGAGAAAAAGGCATTAGATTGCCCCCCCTGCGCCCACGAGCGTGGTGAACTGGTTTGCGGTGGCAGGTGTTTCCGCCTCAAGCCAGGGATCCACGTAGGCGTCCACCGAGGCTTGCATTTCGGTATCGAGCCGATCACAGATTCCCTCGCTGTCCTCCAACAAGATTTGTCGCAGTTTTTCCAATCCGATGCGCGGCACGAAGGAGTAGGTGCGCTCAAGGTATTTGGCGTTCTCACGATAGTATTGCATAAACCGCCCCATCATGTGGATCACCTCTTCGTGCGAACCGAGTGTGCAAAAGAGGTCGCCCTTGCGGATGTGCGCCCCCGCGCCGCCCCCCACATAGAGTTCCCACTTGCCGCCCTCGATAGCGACTGCGCCCAGATCCTTGACCATCGCCTCGGAGCAGTTTCGGGGACAACCCGCCGTCGCCATTTTGATCTTGCCGGGGGTTTCCAGTCCTTGAAACCTCTTTTCGATTGCAATGCCGAGACTTGTGCTGTCTCCCAATCCGTAACGGCAGAAGTCCGTGCCGACGCAGGTTTTGCAGGTGCGGAAAGATTTCGCGTAGGCATGACCGGAGGGCATTCCCAAATCCTTCCACATACCGGGGAGGTCTTCTTTTTTCACGCCGAGAAGGTCAATGCGCTGTCCGCCCGTGAATTTCACCATTGGCACGTCGTATTTTTTCGCGACTTCTCCGATCTTAATCAGGTCGTCTGCGGTGGTGACGCCGCCGAAAATTCGCGGCACTACAGAGAAGGTACGATCTTTCTGAATGTTCGCGTGAACACGGTCATTGATGTAGCGCGAGTCGCGTTCGTCCTCATACTCCGCGCCCCAGATCGTCTTGAGGAGAGAGGCTAGCCCCATCTTTGAGCCGACTTCTTCGACTCCGTTTGCGAGTGCCTCAAAGACGGAGGAGACGGAACGCAAGTTCTGCGATTGGATCGCGGCGATAAGGACGTGCTTTTGCAGGGGGACGCCGGGGACATAATAATGGATCGAAGGGTCTTCCTCGACTTCGCCATCACACGCCCACTCGACGACTTCTTTGACGAGCGATTTGCAGGAGCCGCAACCCGTGCCGGCGCGAGTGGCGTCCATCACGGCTTTCAGGCTTTTCTTGCCCCCTAAAACGCAGTCTTTGATGGCACCCTTTGAGACGCCGTTGCAGTTGCAGATTTGCGTTTCGTTCGGCATTTCAAGCATGGTTCCCGCCACTGTCGCCGTGCCCAGATCAAAGAGAAGGGAGGCACGTTCGTCGGGAAGGGGCGTGCCTCTGTCAAAGGCTTGCATAAGGTAGGAGGCTTTGGAGATGTCGCCGAGCAGGGTGGCTCCGACTAAGGTGTCGCCCCTGATGATCATTTTTTTGTAGATGCCACGTTTCGGTTCGGAGAAAACAACCACCTCATCGTCGGCTTCCTGCGGCTCGGTGATCCCCATTGAAGCGAGTTCCACGCCCATGACTTTGAGTTTCGTGGCGATCTTGGAGCCGTGATAAATGGCGGTTTCTTTGCGCTTTGTGAGGTGGTCGGCGAGGGTGATGCCCTGTTCCCAGAGCGGAGCCACAAGCCCGTAAACCTTCCCGCGATGTTGAGCGCACTCGCCCACGACGTAGATGTCGGGATCGTCCACGGAGCGCATCTGATCGTCTACGACAATGGCGCGTTCCGTCGTCAGCCCTGCCTCTTTTCCGATCTCCGCGTTGGGGCGAATTCCGGCGGAAACCACAACCATGTCACAGTCAAGCGTCTCGCCGTCCTTGAACCTTAACCCGGTGACGTGTCCCTCACCGAGTACGGCGGCGGTGGACTTTCCGAGGTGAACTTTCACGCCCATGCGCTCCATTGTCGAGCGCAAAATCAGTCCGGCGGTGGAGTCGAGTTGATTTTCCATCAGGTGGTTGGCAAGGTGAATGACATGAACTTCCGCACCGTAGTTGAGCAGTCCTTTTGCCGCTTCAAGACCGAGCAGACCGCCTCCAATGACGGCGGCGCGGCGTGATTTGACGGCGTGTCCTGCGATTTTGTTGCAGTCCTCGATTGTGCGGAAGACAAATACTCCGGGCTTGAGACCCCCGTTTTCGTCGTTGACGCCTTCCATCGGAGGAACAAAGGGGCGGCTTCCGGTGGCGATAATGAGTTTGTCGTAGGGGTAGGTTTCGCCGTTTGTGGTGAGGACAGTTTTAGCGGCGCGATCAATGCTTTTAACACGGACTCCAGCGTAGAGGGTTACATCGTTCTCGGTGTACCAGGAAAGGGGATTGAGGAAAATCTCGTCGGCGCGTTGCGAACCGTTGAGGACGTTGGAGAGAAGGATGCGGTTGTAGTTGCCGTAAGGCTCATCGCCGAACATGGTGATGTCGAACTGATCTGCCCCGCCCCGCAGGAGGATTTCTTCGACGGTGCGTGCGCCCGCCATGCCGTTCCCGATGACGAGAAGCCGACTTTTGCCTGAGGGTGTTGTTTTTGGAGGTATGTTGTCCGAAACAGTGACGGAAGGATGATAATGAATCATGGAATGACGCCTTTCACGGGTGTGCTTAAACGCAAGTTTGCGTTAAGAAGACCGAAAAGGCATCTTTGCCCGGTAGGGTGCGGCATCGCGGGGTGAACCGAGAGGGTTCAGAGGAAAAGCAGGGGCGAACGACAGACGCTTCTTCACGTCATCATTCCCACAGAAAGAGTGTAACGGGGAAATGTTTCGGTTGTGTTTCCGAGAGGTTACTTTTTGCGCTTGCTCCGGCTACACAACTCGGCGGAATAAATTCGCCGTTGGCGGCTACGCCGATAATCCTGCGGACGTTAATTCAGTTTTTCCTGTGCAAGAGCAAGGATTTGCAGGGCGTGTTCACGGGAGACCGTTGGAAAGTCGTCCAAAAACATATCCAGCGCGTGTCCTTTCTCAAGATAATCCCAAAGAGTTTTGACGGGAACCCGTGTTCCGGCGAAAACCGCAGTTCCCCCTAAAATTT
>JACMPS010000574.1 GCA_014377395.1 Chthonomonadaceae bacterium | reverse complement strand
GCGAAACAGGCAGAACACTATGCACAACATGGTAATGCGCCGGGGATAGAGCTTTCGTTAAAGTTGCTGGATGCTCTTGCAGAAGCACAAGTGACCGTTTTCGGAGTGCTTGCGACGCCGGAAAAGGTACAAGCAATTCAGAATTCTTCTCTTCATCTCCCCTTACGGGTAGCCCCGCATCAACCGGTGAAATGAGATCAAGCCTTTGAGATCAAATCACCGCTTAGTGCGGGGCTACCCCCTTACGTTTTGTTCGTTTATTCGAGCGAATTGAAAATTGGATGCAAGAGCAACATCCCGACAAAATGGCAATTATCGTTCCCGATACGATCCACGAAGTAATCAACCTGCAATCTCTCCGAAAAAATAGGTGACTTTCTTTTTCGTACTCGCGAGGGGCAAAAATTGCGTCATTTAGTTGTTAACCCATTCTGGGTAGACTCCAGAACAACGTCAGTATCACAGTTGGCTGATCTGGTAGCTCATATCTTAATGAACTCCATGCGCTCTGTTGCATCACGAAAGCCTTTGGGCGAGTTGTGGCGAAGAGTGATTGCTATGGAGTACAGAAGTCAGGATTATACAACGCGGGGCATCAGAAAAATAAGATAAAAAATAACAGGCGGGAGCATCGCTCACTGATCCGGGAAAAGGACCATCCACCTGTTTCACTTTTATTACACCCTTTTTGGGGCGTAGTGTTTATCCCTTGCTATAAAATTTATAGGAAGAAAGTTGGCGGATGCACTGCATCGGGCAAAATTGATCGAAGGCTGGGGAACCGAAACGCTACGCATTATTCTTGCTCTCGAAGAGCGAGGCATGGCACGTCCGCAATTTCGTTTTGAGATGGGTGCATTTATCGTGCGCTTCGAGTCACCTTCACTTGTTTTTGAGAAATCGTTGGAGCCTCCCCTCTGGGACACACTGCTGACGGAGCGACAACGCAAAATCGTGGCTTATGTGCGCGAAGCAGAGAGCATCACAAACAAACAATACAGGCAACTTTTCGATCTGAAAGAGCGTCGAGCGTGTGAAGAATTGGTGGAAATGGTCGGACAGGAATTTCTCAATCGAGCAGGACAGGGACGGACAATACATTACATAATGCCGGATTAGCCATACCCTATCCAGCGAAAACACAATGCCTGATCGCTGGCAAGAGAGCGAAAAATGCCGGAATTTAGGTTTGTTTGTTAAGTAGGCACGGTTTTTGCATCTCCTCTTGATGGGCGTTCCACAAAAGAAAACGCTACAGGGGCGGCAAAGAAAGATTTAACCTCTTTTTTGACCTCTCCATGAAAGGAAGTACCCATGAAAGGGATTATTCTGGCAGGCGGCTCCGGTACACGTCTCTATCCCCTCACGCAAGCGGTTTGCAAACAACTGCTTCCCGTTTACGATAAACCGATGATTTACTATCCCCTTTCCACGCTGATGCTGGCGGGAATCCGGGATATTTTGTTGATTACCACCCCCGAAGACCTCCCTATTTTTTCTCGCTTGCTCGGCGATGGAAGCCAGTACGGGCTTTCTCTGCACTACGCCGCACAACCCCGCCCCGAAGGTCTTGCACAGGCATTCCACATCGGAAAAGAATTTATCGCGGGAGGTCCCGCCTGTCTGATTCTCGGCGATAATCTTTTCTACGGGCATGGCTTGCCGGAACTGATGGGTGAAGCAAAGTGCGTGGAGGATGGTGCCGTCGTTTTCGGCTACCGTGTGAGTGACCCGGAGCGTTACGGAGTGATGGAATTGGACGGCAAAAACCGGGTACTCTCAATTGAAGAGAAGCCTGAAAAGCCGAAATCCAATTATGCGGTTGTCGGGCTTTACTTTTATGATAATCAGATTACCGATGTCGCCGCCGAAATCGCACCCTCTCCGCGTGGTGAATATGAGATCACTGATGTCAACAATGTGTATCTCCAGAACGGGAAACTCAACGCGAAACGGCTTGGGCGAGGTTATGCGTGGCTTGACACCGGGACTCATGATTCTCTGCTGGAAGCCAACAATTTTATCGCGGCGATTGAAAAGCGACAGGGCTTAAAAGTCGCCTGCCTTGAAGAAATTGCCTTTGAGTACGGCTACATTGATGCCGAGCAGGTGCTTCGACAAGCCGCAAAATTGGGCAAAACCGAATACGCACAGTATCTAAAACGAATGATCGGCGAAAGATAAAGGCAAGCATTAAGGGTTGAGTGTTGAGAACGAGATTTTAGACTCAATACTCTACGGCAAACCTCACACTCAACCCTTAATACTTGATACTTCTCCAAAGGATAACAAGCATTGACCTCACTTATTACAAATGAAAGTTTAGAAGCGGCTCTTCCCGGAGTGGTCGCTCGTTCCTTGAAAAAGTATGCCGACTCACGCGGTTGGCTCACGGAATTGTTTCGTGACGACGAATTGCCCGAAGGCTTCGAGCCAACAATGGGCTATGTCTCGCTTACGTTTCCCGGCGTCTCACGGGGTCCGCATGAACACGTTCACCAGTCTGATGGTTTTGCCTTTCTGTCAGGCACTTTCGAGGTAACGCTCTGGGAAAACCGTGAAGGACGCGAACGATTAAAACAGATCATTCTCGCGGGAGAAAATAATCCGCTTTTCCTAATCGTGCCACCCGGTGTCGTTCACGCTTACCGCAACGTCGGGCATACCGATGCCACCGTGCTGAACTTCCCCGATAAACTCTATGCGGGTCACGGCAAAAAAGAGCCTGTAGACGAAATTCGCCACGAAGACAACGATTCGGAGTTCAAACTTGAGTAAAACTGTTTTAGTCACGGGCGGCGCGGGCTTTATCGGCTCGAACTACTGCCGCTACGTCCTTAAAAATCGCCCTGATTATCGAGTGGTGGCACTGGACGCCCTCACCTACGCCGGAAATCTCTCCACGATTGCGGATATGCAACGCAACCCGGAAACGGCGTCGCGCTTTGCATTTTATCCCGGCAAAATTCAGGATGAAACCGTTGTCAACGGCATCATTGAAGCGGAAAAGATTGATTACATCATCAACTTCGCCGCCGAAAGCCACAATGACCGCTCGATTCTGGAACCCGGTTCTTTTATTCAGACCGACGTATACGGCGTCTTTACCCTGCTTGATGCCACCAAACGGCACGGAATCGAGCGGATGTTGCACGTCTCCACCGATGAGGTTTACGGCACGATTGATGAGGGGCAGTTCACGGAACACAGCCCTATCGAACCGAACACGCCCTACTCGGCAAGCAAAGCGGGCGGTGAAATGCAAGCCCGTGCTCACCGCGTTACCTACGGCACTCCTACGATTGTGACGCGTTGCGGCAACAATTTTGGTGAGTTTCAGTACCCGGAAAAACTGATCCCGTTTTTTGTCACGCGCCTCATTCAGAACAAAAAAGTTCCGCTCTATGGCACGGGCTTGCAGGTACGCGACTGGGTTTATGTCATGGATCACTGTTCCGGGATTGACTTTGCGCTTCATCATGGCGAACTCGGCGAGGCTTACAATGTCGGCACGGACGGCGAATGTACAAACCGCGAAATGGTGGATCGTCTTCTAAAACTGTTGGACAAGCCCGAATCGCTCGTCAAGCAAATCGAGGATCCACGCGGCGGGGCGCACGACAAACGCTACAGCATCAACTCAGACAAACTGAAGGGCATGGGCTGGAAACCCGCTTATCCCTTTGAGGCGGCACTCGAAAGCACAGTGAAGTGGTACCTTGAAAATGAGGACTGGTGGCGTGAGATCATCGCAAAGCCGGACTATCAGGACTTTGTAGCACGCTTTTACGGCAAATACCTCGGCGAAGACCTGTAAAGGAGAAATGAGGGGATAGAAGAGATCGGGAGAGTGGGTAAGCGCACGACAATCAAGACTTCTCCCTTTCTCTCCTTTCATCTACCCCTTGCTTCTTAACAGTAGGTTCCCGAATATATTAAACTTTGATCTCAGGCAACCAATTACCGCACGCAAAATCGAGGGATTTCCCGAACAATGCCTTATGATCAACTTCTGAAAGAGACTCTCAAAGAACTCTTTCAAGAATTTTTGTTTTTGTTCTACCCCGAAATCGCCCATCGGTTGGATTTGACCCGAATCACGTTTCTAGACAAAGAAACCTTTACAGACTTTCCTGAGGGTAGTCAACGCGAAGCCGATCTTGTCGCGCAGGTCTTTACGCTGGAGGGTGAGCCTGAAATACTGCTTATTCATGTTGAGGTCGAAGCGGAAAAACGTAGTGCTTTTCGGGCGCGTATGTTTGAGTATTACTCCCTGTTTCGCCTTCGAGAGCGACTCCCGATTTTTCCGATTGTCATCTACCTCTCACCGGGCGCGGGCGGTCTTACGGAAGAGACCTATACGCAAAATCTGTTTGGCAAAGAGATTTTGCGGTTTACCTACCCCGTGATCGGGTTGCGCGACCTCTCTGCCGACGACTATCTGGAGAGCAACAATCCGCTGGCTTCCGGCTTGAGTGCGTTGATGCGTGTGGGGCAGGAGGGAGCCGCAAGACAGAAATTTCTGACCCTTAAAAAAGTGGCAACGAGCGGGGAAAATGAGGCACGTAAGTTTTTGCTCTCAAATCTTGTAGAGACCTATCTGGTTTTGGAGGATCAGGAGAAGAGAGCGTTTGAGCATTTGCTTGAAACAGAGGAAACAGGGGAGGTGCAGAGGATGATCAGTGTTTACGAAGAACGTGGTATCAAAAAAGGAATCGCTCAAGGTGAACTTCTGGCTCGGAGCCGGGTGATTCTCGAAATGCTCCAACATAAATTCGGTGAAGTCCCCGCAGAGACAAGGACGAAAATCGAATCCCTTTCCTCACCCGAAGAACTGGACAGGCTCATTTTGCGTGTCCTTGATGTAGACAGTCTCACGGAGTTTGAGACTGGTCTTTGAGCGATTATCTCATGCGAAGTAGTTGCTTACTTATCTCAAATTGACCGATTTTTGTCCCAAGTTGCTGATCAAGTTCGGCTCAGT
>JACMPS010000573.1 GCA_014377395.1 Chthonomonadaceae bacterium | reverse complement strand
GCGTAGAAGTGAACCAACCTCACTGGAATCCGAAGGGCGTAACAGGGTTTCTCTTGCCGTCTCCCTTGCAATTCGCGCCTCTACAAGAGAGAGGGTATGCTGGGCTTGCGCCTTGATTTGTAGAGAGTTGGCAATGTATCCAGGAGTGGTAAGAATGCTACTTCTCAGAACGCGCATCTGTGCGAGAGAGTGAAGTTGAGGTAAGTCACTGACATCACCGATTTGCTCTAACGCTCGGAGAAAAGTCAGACTTGGTGTTAGATTCATCCAATTGACTCTCTGAAAAAGTTGCTCTCGTGTTTTCCTTGAGAGGAATTCTCCGCTTTGTCCGACGGTAGGCAAGAGTTCAATCAGTTTTTGAGAGGTTGCCTCGACTCCGAATCGGCAAAGGATATCAATGTGTTCGCGCCCACAATGCGGTAGCAATTCATCGATTATCCGTTTCTGTTTTCGGGAGAATTGGGCTGAGATACGATTGCAAGTCAGAGTAATGAAGGTGCCGGAAACGATCATCGTCATGAGAAAAGGAACAACCCTTTCCCCGCCCGACATCACTTGGATAACGAAGAGTAGAAACAGTAGCGAAAAAAGAAAACCGCCTGTTCCGAGTCCCATAATGATTGCGTTGTAGAAACGCATGGTTGCAATCCGCCCATAGCGTTTCAGGGCGTGTTCGGCTTCCGCTTTTGTCAAGGCAGTTGATGTCTGTTCGTCTGTCATTGTCCTACTACTTTTCACTCCTTTTTTACGAAAGAAGGTTGTCCGAAGAAAGTTTCATAAAACAGAATTTTGGACTATATTCAGTCGTCATTGTTGGGCTTTGGTCTCGGTTGCGGTATCCTGAATCGGAACGATTCAGCAGAACAGAGGACAACGCAATGCTCTTTCCGAAAAACCGAATGAAATTTCGCCGTGATCATGGCGGCAAAACCATGCCCGAAGGATTCCTTACGCTTGACATCAGTGCTATAGATTTAGACGGTGTGCGAACGATTGTGGTTTCAGTAGAGGACATCGAAGCAATCAGAGTGGGAGGCGACAAAGCCGCCGACCGATTGAATGATGCGAAGAAACTACTTGGTGGAGACTGAGTTGCGCCTGAATGAAGTGGGGTTTCTCAAAAAACCGTATCCTTACGGGCGCGAGAAATCGAGACGGATGGGGAATAAAGAAGGTGGGACGCACGGGGATCACGGGCGTTTCGGTAACTCTTTCGGGCAACAGCGCAAGAGAGCGAAGCCCATAATTTCTCTTCCGTCGCGTGCCGACTTTTTTGGTTGTCTGCCGCGTTCACATAATCGAAAACAGCAGAGGCATAATTGCCTCAGCTGTTTTTCTGCTTGTCTACTCGATTCTTCGTTGCAATTTACGGTAAAATGCTTTTATCACTCTTCATCTAAATTTCGAGAAGCCAGAATGCCCAGAACCGCTACACCAAAAATCGAAAAGCCGAAAACGCCCCGCAAGCCCGTTCTCAGTCCTACCAAGATCAACACGTATTTGGACTGTGTCGTCAAATATCGTTACGTCTATGTGGACAAAATCGGGAAGTTTTACCAGAAGTCACGCTCGTATTACAGTTTCGGCACATCGCTTCATCACGTTTTGCAGGAGTTTCATGAGGGCGGAGCCACGCACACCGCCGAAGAACTGACGACAACGCTGGATCAATCCTGGGTGTCGGCAGGCTACGAGACCCCGGCGCAAGAGGCGGAGCATCAGGAAAAAGGACGTGAAATCGTTGCCGCCTATCATGCCGCTCATCAGGAGCGAGCCGCCGAGAAAATCGAGACCGTTGCCACCGAAAAAACCCTCAATTTCGACATGAACGGTTTTCGCCTGACCGGGCGCGTAGACCGCATCGATCAACACCCGAACGGCACTCTCGAAATCATAGATTACAAAAGTGGACGGTGGGAGGTCACGCCCGAAGAGGTTGTGGCGAGCCTCGCCATGAACATCTATCAACTCATTTTGCAACGGAATCACCCCGATGTTCCCGTAGTCTCCACGATCTATAGTCTGCGGTCTGGGATCAGCGCAACGGCGGCACTGACCCCCGACGCCCTGACCGAATTCGAGGCAGAGATACAGGCGTTAGGTACGGAAATTCTAAATCGGGATTATCACGAAGCTAGACCCGAACCCAAAGAAATTTGTGAGACGTGCGAATTTTTGTCCCTTTGCAAACGCTACTGGCGACAACAGGAGGACTACTCAGGAGCATGAGCGAAGAAATCGAAACAAAACGAATCAAAATCACCGCGCCCGGACTGATCGAGAAAAAGGCACGAGGTGAGAAGATTGTCATGCTGACCGCTTACGATTATCCGGCGGCACGACTTGCAGATCGAGCCGGGGTAGATGTAATTCTCGTCGGCGATACCGTCGGAATCATGTCACTCGGCGAAAAGACCACAATCCCCGTCACAATGGAACAAATCTTGCATCATGTCAAGGCGGTGCGGCAGGGAGTGCGCTTCTCCTTACTCCTGGCGGATATGCCCTTCGGCTCCTACCAGATCAGCGTGGAAGAAGCCCTCCGAAACGCAACCGCTCTGATCAAAGAGGGCGGGGCACACGCCGTCAAACTCGAAGGCGGTAGACCCGTTCTCGAAAGCATCAGGAGAATGACCGAGGCAGGTATTCCAGTTGTCGGACATCTCGGGTTAACGCCGCAATCCTATCATACGTTCGGCGGAAACAAGGTGCAGGGGAAGGACGAGGCGGCGGCAACGCAACTCCTGGAAGACGCCCTCGCTTTAGAAAAAGCCGGAGCCTTTGCGCTTGTGCTGGAACTGATTCCGGCTTCTCTGGCGACACAAGTTTCACAAAGTTTGTCTATTCCCACTATTGGCATCGGGGCGGGAAGCGGGTGCGACGGGCAAGTGCAGGTCTGGAACGATATTTTAGGTATCTATCCCGGCAAACCGTTGCGCCACACAAAAGTCTACGCGGAAATCGGAGAGGCAACGGAGCGAGCGATTCGCGCCTTTGCCGACGAAACCCGCGCCGGACACTTCCCCACCGAGGAGAACAGTCTTTAAGTTATGCGAACGTTCCAACAGGTTTCCGGTTTGAGAGTCTACCTGCGCGGTATCCGTGCTGAGGGTAAGACAATTGGCTTTGTTCCGACAATGGGAGCCTTACATGATGGGCACCTGAGTTTGATGCGCCGTGCCCGCAACGAAAACGACCTGGTGATCGCCTCGATTTTCGTGAACCCAACCCAGTTTGGGGCGGGTGAAGATTTTGAGAAATATCCGCGAGACCTCAACAAAGATTTGCAGATGACCTCGCTTGTCGGAGTGGACGCGATCTTTTCTCCTTCGCTCGAAGAAGTTTATCCGCCCACGCACCGCACCTTTGTGGAGGTGGAAGGGATTGGCGAGACGCTGGAAGGAAAGCGACGACCCGGGCATTTTCGCGGGGTGGCAACGGTGGTGGCAAAACTGCTCAACATGGTGCAACCCGATTCCGCTTACTTCGGTCAGAAGGATTATCAACAATTCTTAGTGATCGAGCGGATGGCGCGTGACCTGAATTTGCCGATGTCCATTATCATGGCTCCTACGATGCGCGAATCGGACGGGCTTGCAATGTCTTCCCGCAACGCTTATCTTTCGCCGGAACAGCGCAAAGCCGCCACAATTTTGCATGAGGTTCTGTTGGACGCACAAAGGCGGGTGGATGAAGGCGAAACAAGTGCGGCGTGTCTTCGCTCGGAATTGGAAGCGAAACTTGCACGAGAACCGCTTGCCGTCCCTGATTATGTGGCGATTGGCGATCCCGACACACTCGATCCGTTGACGACCTTAGAAGGACGTGCGGCAGTGGTGGCACTTGCGGTCTGCTTTGGAACGACACGCCTGATTGACAACGCCGTGATCGCTCCGCCCGGAGTAACCGTGCCGAAAATGCGCGTCAGCAAGCCACAATAAAACCCGTTTCATTCGGCACGAAACTTGCAGGTAATTCCGACAGAGGAGGAACTTACACGCCCTCTGAGAAGTAGAGTGCGGTAAGTATTACTTTCATCCCTGCCCGGAAACTATCATGCGAGTGGCACCACCCGTGAAAAAAGCCTCTACCTGTCTGGATACCCCTTATGCGACGGAACGCTCTTCCGAAGAGATCGCCGAGGTGCAAACCCTCACGCGCCGACTGGGACGCGATTACTGGCTTCGCAAATTCGTCCATCCTTATACCGGGATTGCTCAGGTTCCCCCCAATCAGATGCTTTCTCTGCTGTCTCAGGTGACGGGAGATTACGAACTTCACTGGCGGGAAAGTATGCTTGCCGCCTCCCTGCTCGGACAGATTGACCCGCCTGAAAAGCAGTCCGCCTCCGCCGTACGCGAACTCTGTGATCTGCTGGAACGAAACGCTCCAAACGGTACTCAACTCTTCGCAAACCGCTATGCACACAGCTCACGGCGGGCCTTCGTTCTTTCGCTAGCAATTTCCGCAATCATTGCCGCGTTGCCGCGCCTCGGCTTTCCGATGATCACGCCGGACGACACATTCGCCACACTTCTCGTTGTCTTCTGTATCTCGACACTGGTTCTCTGGATGGGATTTCGGTTTTTGATTTTACCGGTTTCGGTAGTGGTAGACGCAAGGCGGGGGGCAAGGGTACGCGCAACCGTGGCTCGAACCCTGGGGCGGTGGCGCAAACCCCGAAGCGTGGCGGCACTTGCAAAGGCTGCCAACGATGTCTCTGCAAAGGTGAGTGGGGAAGCCATTCGTGCGCTTCCCGGTGTTCTTGCCTCGCTGGACGAAAGCCACTACGGAACATTGCCCTCTGACACGGTTCCCTCGCTCTGCCTTTTGCTCGAAGGACATTATGGGCTTGGACTGGACACAACCGAGCGGTGGCGCGTCCAAATTCTCACGGCACTTGAAAAGATTGGGGACGGACGCGCCGTACCGACGGTCTCTCACCTCGCCATTACTTCCGTCATTCCTGAAATTCGCTTTGAGGCACAGCGTATTCTACCCGTTTTGCAGGAGCGTCGCCATCAAGAACAATCCCGCAATACTCTGCTGAGAAGCGCAAACGCCCCGCAGGAATCCACCCGTGAATTGCTCCACCCCCTCACGGAATCCACGACTCCACAGGAAGAACTGCTTCGATCACATACGGGGCAGTGTCATAGTTAAGTGTTGAGAGGTTGCGGAGATGCGAAGAAAAGCCGAAAAGTCCTCATTAAGACGAATCTCATAAACCCAGGAATAAATTCCCGGTCTCAGTAGCACAAGTGCTGTGTGTGCTTCGCACACGAGAAACGAAAAGAAATTCGCTCAAGTGCCTGACAAACCTCTTCTATCGTAACAAATTTAAACTAATTCCTAATCCCTAATCCTTCAGGGCGCGGCAAGCAACGCCCCTACTCCCTATGCCAGCAACGCTTCCATTGCATGAGAGTCCTGAGCCGATTTGTACTGCTCATTATATAGATTCCGGTACACGCCGGGACGCTCCACCAATTCGGCGTGAGTGCCGATGTCCACAATTTTGCCGCTTTCCATCACCATGATTCGGTCGGCGTTCATAATGGTTGAAAGCCGATGCGCGATCACAAACGAAGTACGCCCCTTCATCAATCGTTCGAGTGCGGACTGGACGTTTGCCTCTGTTTTGCTGTCGAGGGCAGAGGTTGCGTCATCCAAAATCAGGATTCGGGGGTCGGTGAGGGCGGCGCGGGCGATAGACATTCTTTGCTTCTGCCCTACCGACAACTTGATGCCTTCCTCTCCAATTTTCGTGTCGTAGCATTGTGGCAAGTTCAGAATAAGTTCGTGCAGGTCGGCGTAACGGGCGGCTTTCAGCACTTCGAGATCGGTGGCGTCGTGGTTGCCGTACATGATATTTTCTTTGAGGGAAACGGAAAAGAGCAAACTTTCCTGCGAGACATAACCGATTTGCCGCCGAATAGACTCAAGCCGAATTTCCCGAATGTCAATGCCGTCCACTAGAATACGCCCTGAGTTTGCGTCGTAAAATCGAGCCAGCAGGTTGACGAGCGTGGTTTTCCCCGCACCGGAAGGACCTACAATCGCAATGATTTCGCCGGGGTTCACCGTAAAGTTGAGATCGTGGACAACGGGGTGATCCGAGTCGTAACCAAACGAAACCCCCTCGAATTGAATACTCCCTTTCATGTCTCCCACCGAAACGGCGTTGGGGACATCACTGATTTCGGGGCGTGTGTCCAGCGTCTCGAATACGCGATCCACTGCCGCACCCGCCCATTGCAGAGTGACATTGAAGTCCACAATTCGCACGGTCGGGTCATAAAGATAACCGATCCAGCCATTAAAAGCAATCAGTTCACCGATGTGCATTTGTCCGTGCTGAATGAGGTTGCCACCATACCACAGCATCGCCCCCGTGCCAATCGCCCGGAGAATTTGCCCGGTCGCACCAAGTTTGCGGTTCATTTTCATCTGCTTCATGCTGATTGCAAAGTTGTCCAGAAGCGTGACCGAAAACTTCTCGGTTTCGTGATCTTCACGTACAAACGCCTTCACCACATTGATTCCGCTTAGTTTCTCCTGCAACATTCCGAGCATGGCGTCCCACCGCTCTCGCAGTTGCTCTCCAATCGGGCGAATGTGCCGGATAAAAAGTTTGTAGTTGATGACGTAAATCGGGACGGTGCAGATCGAGACAAGTGCGAGGCGCCAGTTGTGTCCGAACAGCACAATCAGGATTGCTAGCACTCCAAACAAATCAGCGATAAACGTGACGAGTCCGCCGGAAATCATGTACTGAATCGTGTCCACGTCCGAGGTGAGACGCGCCATGATTTTTCCGGTCTGGCGCGTGTCGTAGTAGGAGAGGGAAAGGCGGTTGAGGTGGCGGTACGACTGAAACCTGAGATCGAAGACTACTCGTTGACCGAGCCACCCGATGAGGTAGTTGAGTGAAAAAGAAAGAACGCCGCGCACCACGTAAAGCCCCAACACAAGGAAAAAGACCCGGTTCAATGCCGACAGATCACCTCGCGGCAACACGTCATCAATCGTGTAGCGCAAGATCATCGGCATGAAGACCGGGGTAGTCGTGACACAAACCAGCAGAAACACCGCTAAGATCACGCGCTTACGGTAGGGTTTGAGGTATCGGAGCAATCTCCTGAACTGGTTCAAAAGCGTTTCTTCCCTGCTTTGCCCTTAGTTGCTCTCGGCAAAGCCATGCCCGCTATTTCCGCATCGGCTCTGGCTTTCCCTGCCTGCTTTCTAAAACCTACGGCTTTTTTACCGGCGTTTCGGCTTTCGGGGAGGGAGCGGAGTTTTGCACCGGGACAGAGGTTTCAGGCTTCGCGGGTGTGTCCGGGTCAGTCGTCGGCTTATCAAGCGGCTCCCCTGAATGGACATCGGAGGGCGCGGGCAGTTCCGGTTTACCCGCCGCTTCCCACGCCGACACCCACAGAGAGGCGAGATCGCGTCCGCTCTCTTGAAGGGCGTTTAGGGCAATCGGACGACACTTTTTGCCGAGTTCCGTGTAGTAAACGTCTCCGTATTGCGCGTCTTTCGCGGTGGATTCCTTATCGGAAGCCAGCACCTCGAAACTTCGGTTCAGACTGACTTTCGCCCACTCGATTGCGGTCATAGCAGGCGCATCAATATGAACGAGAGGCAAGGGTTTGAGGTCGGTGTCCTTGATTTGTCGCTCCACCATGACGCTCTCGAAACGCGCATGAATTCCTTTTTGCCCGGTGAGTTGTCCGTCATAATTTGTCGCGGCATGAAAGGGGACATGAGTGTCCGCCACGTAATGACCAAGAAACGCAGAGATTTCGATAATCCCCTTTGCGTCCTTCTCGCGGAATGCTTTCGTCAGTTTTGCCTCGAGATACGCGATGCGCCAGGGGACGGTTCCGTTTTTATCAACGGCGGCTTTGCCGTAAAGACCACACGCCGTCCAGTAATCCGTCGGGAAGGTTTTCACGGCGTCCATGCCCCAGAAATCAAGGTCAATAAAGTGATGCGGGGCTTCCGAGCGGTCTTTGTTGCGCCATTGATCAGGGTCGGAGGAGTGAGCGACAATCCAGGCACGATTGGGAGCATAAAAGTTTTTAAGCGAATCGGGCAAACTATCCACCGCTAATCCATTGGCGTAGCGATGCCCGACAACGCCCCAACCGAACGAGGGCGCGGCGACGGAAATCAGGGTGAGGGTTGCGAGAAAGGGTGCTAGAACACGAAGTTTTTGATGTTTCATACTTAAATTATACCTGCAATTCAGAAGGTAGCCCATTACTCCCTTTTCTACCCAACGCTTACGGAACTCATCTTGTCCCTCATGGAAAAGGATTTCAGATCGTTGAGCGTAAGTCCGGGGAATTCATTCCCCGGCTACAAAAGAGCGAAGTCCACCTCCGTAGACTCAAGGCAAAAGCAAGGGCAACGATCTCTTTTACCGTGAACCTCGGACACCCGAACCATTGTTGCGAAAATTTCTACAAAGAGAGACCGTTCCCTGAAAAGAAGGGAGGAATCCGCTTTAGGAAAAGCGTAGAAGAGAGGGACGAGATTTACTTCCGTCACACGAATCTATCGTAAGAGCAACCCTTAACTATTTTTCAGAGAGGTGAATTTGAGAACGAAAGCCCGTATCCGTTTCCGCAAGATGGAGCGTATTCATCGCCAGAGCAATGTTCGGATTATGATGAGCCTCAGTGCCGACCAACGCCACATCCTTTCCCTTTCCCGCGAGGGCTACAGTGAAAGCGAAATCGCTCGCGAACTTGCGCTTCCCCTCCCCTATGTCGCCCGCTTCCGTACTGGAATCGTACAAAGGCTTACCCACGAGGGTGTCATTGCGGCACCTGAATGGCGCAACGTGATCAAATGGGCGGAAGCGGAAGGCATTGTTGCGACCGCTAAAAACACTCAACGAGAGAGAAGCCGCCCCGCATGACCCTTAAAGTACAAGACATCGAAACGAAATACGGCGAGTTGTTTGGGGGAGAACCGGAAATCGTCGCCAGAGCACCGGGGCGCGTCAATTTGATTGGCGAACACACGGATTATAATGACGGTTTTGTGTTCCCTGCGGCTATCGAGCGTGATGTTGTTGTGGTTGCGTCACGGCGACAAGATCGGCAAATCAGGGCGGTTGCGCTTAACTTCAATCAATCCTCCACGTTTGATCTCGACGACATCGAACCTGCGGGACCTGGACGTGAACGCTGGAGCAACTATTTTCGGGCAATGGCATTTATTTTCGAGAAAGAGGGTCTGCCCGTCCTCGGCTTGAACTGTGTAGCGCAGGGCGACGTCCCACTCGGTGCAGGGTTGTCGTCTTCTGCGGCAATGCTGGTAGCGGTTGGACTGGTGCTTGCGGCGTCTACCGGAACGAAACTGGACTCGGTGAAACTCGCACTCATGGCACAACGCGCCGAGCGTGAATTCGTCGGTGTGAATGTCGGAATTATGGATCAGTTTATTTCCGCAAACGGGCAAAAGGATCACGCCCTGAAAATCGATACGCGAGACCACTCTTTTGAGGCGGTTCCGCTT
>JACMPS010000572.1 GCA_014377395.1 Chthonomonadaceae bacterium | reverse complement strand
AGGTGTCCTGGAAACTCTGTCTTGCCATCGTTCGTTCCCTCAAAAGCAGAAGAATTGGTTTATTTTGCATCTTCGTATAGACGAGAATCTGTTCTAACTGTTCCAACATTTCCTCAGAAACCGTACCCTGACTTAAAATAAGAACATGAACTTGCGGTGAGTCCGCCTTCGCCAGATACGTTGCCCACTCGTCTTCCTGCCTTAACGAAACTCCACACAGAGTGAGGGCTTCCGGTAGACGCGATTCTACCTCCGATTCGGGATCCCAGAGTAGTACATCCAATTCGTTTCTTCCCCGCCCCTGTCTCCTTTCTATTTCAGAACGGGTTGGCGTTCACGATTGTAGAGGGTTCTCTCCGGCGAAGAAGGCTCGTTGGAAACATCGGAAGTGACGCCTTTTTCAATCACGATGACTTCATGCGTGGAAACAAAAGGAACCGTGATCATGATTCCGTTGATCAAATTCCGGATAGGTAAAGCGTGACCGTTTCGGGCGATTGTCGCTTTGAGTTCCCCCTCGAAACCCGCCAGTTGAAGCGTGACCTGATGCAATGGCACAGGTATTTCGAGTGCTTCGACGTGCTTGGTGGAGCGACGCTGGGCACTGTAGTTGACGATGTGAACCAGAGTCCGCTCACCCTCTTCTTGCCGCATCATAGTAACTTCTGCGGTGGGCGGCGCGGAAGTCACCAGGATCGGTTCGATCAGCAAACGAATCATTTCACCGATCAGATGCCGGAAGGTCAGGTTGCCATGCGTGTTGTAAGCACGGAAAATGGGTCCGTAAAAGTAGAGAACCCCTTTGTGAAGAGTGGCGGCGGGATAGTCGGGCTTGTCGGATTTCGGGGGCGTAAAGCCGTGCGAGCTGAAATGCTCTGCGGTGCGATTGAAGTAGGTTTCGTGCGCCTGACAGAGAGTCAGGGTATCGGGACCCGCCTTGACTTTGAGGGTAGGTCCCTCATAAATGGAGTAGGGGAAACCGGCGCGAGTAACGGGACCAAAAAGCCTCGCATCGTCAATGGTGAAATAATCGGGGTTGCTCTCAGCGTGTCCTACGACGGTGACACCCGCCTCCTCACTCAGTTCTCGGATCATCGCTTCATGCGAAATAAGTAGTTTGCCGCCTCCCGCCACGTAACTTTTTAGCCGAGTGACGACTTCCGGTGAACCTACCGCCACATCGGGCAAAATCAGCAAATCGTATTTCGTGAAATCGTCGCAGGAGCGATCCGTAATCACATCGAACTGGTGGTGCAGTTCGAGGAGCATTTTCGATGCCCCTTCCGCCCCCTCCGTCGGGGAAGTTTTGATTCCCGCACTTGTCTGGTTTGCTTTGTCCGCCTCAGGGTCTAAAATGAGTAGCCCAATCTGCGAAACAGGAGTCGCGTTAATGCAAAATTCCTCGATTTGCTCTACGGCGTCAAAGGCTTGCCCGATCACGTCGTAAACCGCCTCATTCAGTCTGCCGCGTGGGTGCAATTGATCCCCGATAGAAACCGCCCCGCCTGTCGCCAGAATCCCGCCGCACTCAAACTTGAGCGCGTCCGGGTGCTTGAGACCGCCCCAATCCGCCCACATTTTATGAAATCGCCCGGTCATCCCCAGCATCGGCTTTCCGAAACTTCGCCCGTAACGCGACCAGAACGGATAAAAAGCGTAGCCCCAACCCCCTGTCGGAAGCGACTCGATCTCGACCTGCGAATAATACTCCGCCTCGTCAATAAAGTGCAATCCCCAGCGCGAGTTGTAGAAAATCCCCGCCTCCGGCAACTTCGCCCGAATGACGTTAGTGGTGCGCTCCATAAAACGACGCGCTAGAATGTGATTGTGTTGCTTTCTGTCTCCGGCGTCTTTCGGATTCAGTCCGAGTTTTGCCATTGATTTAAGGGAGGGCATATTCACGCACCCGTCCGGGTGATACATCAAAATATCATAAAAGAAGCCGTCCACGTCATAGTTGGCGAGAAGTTCTTCGGTTTGCGCGATGAGTTCTTCGGTGTAATCGGTCCCCACGCACATCCAGGGCCACGACGGCTCAAAGGGATAACCGCCTACGTTTTTGCCGTGAATATCCACCTGTCGCCATTCCGGGTGACGCTCGGCGGCAGAGACGTTCCAGCCTACCGTGAGATAAATCGGGCAACGGATTCCGACCCGATGAAGTGCCTCAATTTGTTCTCCAAGTAGATCAAATTTAAGAGAGGGGTGGACGGGCGCGACTTTCGAGGGATAGTAGCTCATCCCGTGATGACAGGTTGCAAAAATCGTGACGGAATTGACGTGAGCGCGTTGCAGAGTTTCGACAAAATGATCGGCGTCCCAATCCACTCCGACATCGGGAATGTCGGGCGAGGTGTGAAAGTCAAGGTGAACCTGACGCATGGGAAACGAGTTTCGGGTGTGATGAGTTGTCATACTTCTAGATTGAAAATCAGGAGAGGAGATTCCTGCATTATCTCAAGAAATGTTTCCGGTTTCCCCTGAAGCGAGCGAGTAAAGAAGGGAGAGCAAATACTGTAGGAGGACCCATGACAACCTATCTTGAGATTGCGGAATGGATGATGTTGCAGTTGGAAAGGAGCGATAGGGGCGAACTCGAACAACAAGAAACCGCTTACGCGATCCAGAAAGATTTTGGCGCGGAATTCGTCTACCTTGATTTGTACGGCAATCTCGCGATAGACCGCAAAATTCTGTATCGCTTCAAGAAACTTTCACCTGCAACGGTGGTTTGGGTGGCGGTGCAGGGGGATTGGCTTGCAGGATACTGGCGTCTGCGGGTGAAGAATGACAAGCCCTGTCGCTTGCAAAACTATTGGTAATTTGCCTTGCATTATCCTCTCCGGGAGTTGAAAACCCCCGGAGAAGGTAATGCTCTATTTCTCAGTGCCAGGAGTGGATGTGCGAGGTGAAGACACCGCTATGAGTGACGCAATTACGTCCGCGATGTTTGGAGCGATAGAGTGCTGCGTCCGCCTGCGCGATCAAAGCGGAAGTGTCTTGAAGAGCCGGGGTGATCGTAGAGACACCGAAACTGGCAGTGACAGGTTGGTGAGTCCATTCGGCATTTTCAATCGCTTTTCGCAAGCGCTCGGCAACCAGTGTTGCGGCATCGGCGGGCGTTTGGGGGAGAATCAAAATAAATTCCTCTCCGCCATAACGCGCCGCCACATCACTGAGCCGTGCGCCGACACACATCAGATGAGCGACCTGCTTTAGCACAACGTCTCCCGCCGGGTGTCCATGAGCATCGTTGAAATGTTTGAAGTCGTCTACGTCCAGCATGATAATCGAAAGGGGAGTGTGATAGCGAAGGCTACGGGCAAACTCCTCAGCCAGCCGTTCTTGAAAAGCACGATGGTTGTTTAAGCCCGTCAAGCCGTCCGTGGTGGCTAACTCGGTAAGAAGATGATTGATCTCTTCCATTTGAGCGTTAGCCTCTTCCAACTCCAATTTCTGTGCTTCGAGTTCAAGCGTATAGCGATGAATCTGTTGCATTTGTTGGTCGAGTTGAGCGGCGATCCGGCGACGTTCGGTGTCGTCACGAAAATACCAGATGCGCCCGAAATACTCTCCCTCTTCGGAGTGAATGGGGGAAGAATAGCGGTCAAGAAAACGCCCGTCTTCAAGAGAAAGTTCACCACGATGAATTTCTTGCGGGTGATCGTAAAGATCGTTGACCTTCGCCAGAAACTGCTCGACATCTACAATCTGTTGTGAGACATGGGCGAGAAGCGCATGATCGTCGCCTCTGGCGGAAAGTTCTGCCGGGATATGAAAAATTTCGCAGAACCTATGGTTGAATGAAACGACCCTGCGGTTTTCATCTACCACTAGAATGGCGTCAATGGAGGCTTCCTGTTCGGCTTTTAGCATGGAAGCCTGCCGTCGAAGTAACCTCTCGGTTTCGGGCGAATTCTCGAAGGAGGAATAGTTAGGGTCAGTCTGCATAAGATTTCTCAGAAACGGTTAAAATACATTTAGGCTTTGAGATTATCGGCAGAGGAAAAGAGAAACATCAGTGTTGGGTTAAAGTTATTAAGAGACTAAGATTTGTGGTAGGGACGCCCTAGGGACGCGGGAGCCTGTGCGGATTTCCCGCCGAAGGCAAGAACGAGGAGAGTGACGACATAAGGAAGGGCGTTGAAAACTTGGTAGGGAAGGTGAATACCGAGAGCCTGACCTTGAAATTGCAGGGCTTCCGCTCCTCCGAAAACGAGTGCGGCAATCAGGCAACCCACTGCACTCCAACGCCCGGAAGTTACGATAGCGAGAGCGATAAAGCCGCGCCCGGAGGACATATTTTCGCTGAACGTTCCTGTCGAGCCAATCGAAAGGTAGGCTCCCGCCAGCCCCGCCATCATACCTCCAAAAAGAATTGCGCCCGTGCGTGTCTTTAAGACAGAAATACCGGATGCCTCGGCAGAAAGGGGTTGTTCGCCACAGGAGCGGAGTTCAAGCCCCCCTCGTGTTCGGTTGACCCAAAACCAGATCAGGGGTGTCGCAAAGAAGGCAAATAACGTTAATCCATTGAGTTTACCGAGCAGGTGAGGCAAAATCTGCGTCGAAATAAAGCCGCCTCCCTGTCCGAATTTCGCCCGGTAAATTGTTCCGGTGAGACCGAGAGCCAGAAGGTTGACCACGACACCGACGACGACTTGATTTGCTTCCAATTTCACCACAAAAAAGGCAAAAAGTGCCGCCATTGCCCCCCCCGCAAGCAAGGCGTAAAGCAGACCGAGAACAGCGTTTCCGGGGTGTCCGGGTGTGCTGAGGGCACCCAAAGTTGCCGCAAACGCCCCGGTCAACATCATGCCTTCAAGACCGACATTGACGATGCCGGATTTCTGGACAATGGCTTCACCGAGTGCCGCCAACAGTAGGGGAGTTGCCACCATGAGAATACTAATTAAAATATCCATTGCGTGTGTTTACTCTCCCTCCCTTTGTCGGTTGCGAAAGGCACGAATCCCGACGAACGCGAGAACGGCAACCGCCTGAATCACGTTGACGAGTACCGAAGAGACGTTAGAAAAACGAGAGAGATTTCCGGTTCCCGCCGTCAATGCTCCGAAGAAAATCGCGGAGAGCAGTGTACCGAGCGGGTGCAGACCTCCTAAAAGCGCAACGGGAATCGCGGTGTAGCCCCAACCCGGCGAAAAGTCTTTGTAGAGCCGTCCCGTGATGCCGAGCAGTTCCGTCGCGCCCGCCAACCCACATAAAGCACCGGAAAACAGCATCGCCCGAAGGCGCAACGCATCCACTTCATAACGTGCCGCCCGTGCCGCTTCGGGGTTCTGACCAACGACCCGCAACTTGAATCCCCCTGCCGTGTAGAAAAGGTAAACCATCACTACGAACGCCATGAAGACTGCAATGAGGATGCCGGAATGAAGGCGCGTCTGAATTTCGTTTGTCCAGGTTCTGGGGAAAAGGTGGGGCAATAAGGCGGAATTTGGAAGTGGGTTCGACTGGGAAACCCGGTGCGTTTTCTCTTGAAGGGGGCCTTCAACCAATGCCCCTAAAAGGCTGAGGGCAATGT
>JACMPS010000571.1 GCA_014377395.1 Chthonomonadaceae bacterium | reverse complement strand
CGTGGTGTTAGTTTACGGATTGACACGTGGCAGTTGGATCAATGGACTGCTTGCCGGAATTACCATGGCGATTGCCATGATCCCAGAAGAGTTCCCTGTCGTCCTCACCATTTTTCTGGCGTTAGGTGCTTGGCGAATTGCACAGAACAAAGTTTTGACTCGCCGCGTTCCTGCCATTGAGACGCTCGGTGCGGCAACCGCGCTTTGCGTGGATAAAACCGGCACACTCACAGAAAACCGAATGTCGGTGAGCAAACTAAGCCAGGACGGTTTGATTTTCGAGGTAAACGACACGACATTGTCGAAGATGTCGGATGCCTACGCGGAACTTGTGACGTTCAGCGTTCTGGCAAGTCAGATTGATCCTTTCGATCCAATGGAAAAAGCGATTCATCAGTTGGAGACACAAACATTCCCTGATGCCGAAGCCTCTCGGAGTGATTGGCTTCTTACCCGTCAATATGCACTTTCGCCTCAACTACTGGCGATGTCGCACGCATGGAAAACCCCTGAACACCTAAATTATGTCGTGGCGGCGAAAGGCGCACCGGAAGCCATTGCCGTGTTATGCCGCTTCGATGAAAGCCAACAGCAGACGTTAAATCGCCACGCCAAAGCACTCGCTCAGCAGGGGCTTCGGGTACTTGCCATCGCTAAGTGCATCTATGAAGAGGCGACCCTCCCCGAAGATCAGAAAGCATTTGCTTTTACTTTTTTAGGATTGATCGGTTTAGCGGACCCCGTGCGCCCGACAGTCGCGCCTGCTGTGAAGGAGTGCTATGGCTCGGGGATTCGGGTGATTATGATAACTGGCGATTATCCTGATACGGCTTGCAGTATTGCTCGTCAGATTGGTCTTCAGTCACCGGAAGAGGTGATCACCGGGCAGGAACTCACCCAGATGAGCGAAGAGGTGTTACACAGACGAATTCGCACGGTCAACATTTTTGCGCGTGTTATGCCGGAACAAAAGCTTTTCCTCGTCAACGCCCTGAAAGACATCGGGGAAGTCGTTGCCATGACGGGTGATGGCGTCAATGATGCCCCGGCACTCAAAGCCGCGCATATCGGCATTGCCATGGGGAAGCGAGGAACCGATGTTGCCAGGGAAGCAGCAGACCTCGTGTTGCTAGACGACGACTTCTCTTCTATTGTCCAAGCAATTCGGTTAGGGCGCAGAATTTACACCAATATCAAAGACGCAATGGCTTATATCATGGCGATTCACGTACCGATTGCTGGGTTGTCGCTCCTGCCCGTTCTGTTTGGATGGCCGCTCATCCTGTTGCCAGTGCATATCGTGTTTTTGGAACTTATTATTGATCCGGCCTGCTCAGTTGTTTTTGAAGCCGAATCCGAAGAGGAGGAGATCATGCAACGCCCGCCGCGTGATCCTAAAGAACCGCTTTTTACCGGACGTGCTATCGGACTCAGTTTGTTGCAAGGCGCGAGCGTGTTGCTGATTGTGGTAATCGTCTTCTGGATTGCGATGCTTCGAGGGCAGGGAGAGTTGGATGCTCGTGCGCTCACCTATACCACACTCATCATTGCCAACCTGGGCTTAATTCTTACGAATCTTTCTTGGTCACGCACGATAATCCAAACCCTGCGGAGGTCAAACAGGGCACTCTGGTGGGTACTGGGCGGTGTATTGACTTCGGTAGGATTGGTACTTTATGTACCGCTACTTCGAAAATTATTCCACTTCTCCTTTTTACATCCGATTGACCTGATCATCTGCCTTAGCGCGGGCGGAATCAGTATTTTGTGGTTTGAAGCCTTTAAAGTCATCCGGGGCAGACAAAGACTTCTGAAGCAGAAACTCAAAAGAGGAGTTGCATGAGCCTTGGAAAGTCACCTTGATCCTCTCTTATTTTTATTGACGCTGGGTTAAGTAGATTCTGGAGAGATCTTTAAGTGAAGTGAACGAAGATAAACGGAGGCAAGCGCAAATGCGGGTTCTTTTCGTGGGTGCAACCGGAGTGATTGGAAAGCGGGTCGTGCCGCTTCTGGCTTCCGAATTTACGCTGAAATTGGCGGCGAAGAAGGCGGATACTGTTGCCGGATTGACCGTGATCAAGACGGATATTTCGGATTTTGCACAGGCAGTTAATTTGATGAAGGACGTGGATGCTGTTGTTAACTGTGCCATTGAAAGCCCTTATCGTGAAGACGGAAGCAGTCGCTACAGAACGCCGGACGACTTTATGGCTTACAACGAGGGACAAGTCGAAGTCAATGTGCGGGGAGCCTACCATCTTTATGAAGCGGCAGCACGGGCAGGAGTCAAGAAATTCGTTTTCATTTCCAGTATGACCGTCTGGCTCGGCTTGCCCTCCCATAAACAGATTACTGCTGAATCGGAAATCCGCCCGCGTGAGTTTTATGCTTGCGCCAAACTGTTCGGCGATATGCTGGGGCGAACCTATGCGACCACCCACGACATGAACGTTCTCTGCTTGCGTCTGGGGCAACCCTACCCCATCGGTCATCCACAGGAAGAGGAGTGGCTTCAGAAGGCGGAAGATCGCGGCGTTTTGGTACATATTGAGGATATTGCCGGGGCGATTTCGGCGGCACTTCGCGCCGAAACTCCGAAGTATGGAGCCTATGCGATTGTCTCGTCCTCCGAAGAAGGCTGGATTGATACGACCCCCGCCCAATCCGAAATCGGTTATGCCCCTCGAATTCGCTTTACTGCCGAAGGCATAGAAAAGTCAGATCAGAAATAAGACGGGAGCAGACGGAACACAATGAGCCAAATCGAGATCGCTCCTGCCACAGAAGATTTTCGGGACGATTTCGCCCATGCCTCGCGGCTTGTCGCAACCGCATGGCTTGTTTCCTCCCTTGCCGGGGGATTGCCCGGTTTTCCCTTAACTTTCTTCTGAAAGACGGATTGCACCTCACAGCTTTCTCGCTCGCTTTGTTTGCCCTTTTTGGAAATGTCGCGGGTTATATTAAGCCACTGATGGGGATTGTGGTGGATGCCTTTCCGCTTTTCGAGACCCGGTGACGGTATTAACCTGGTGTTTGCATTCGCAGGAAGTGGACTGTTCTACTTTCTGCTGGGCGTAGTTCCCCGTACCTTTGACCTGCACCGAGAAAAGTGCCGCCTACGATTACCGCGATACGCTCTCCTTTGAGAAAACAAAAAACGCCTGTTTTATTCACGAGATGCAGGAGCGCGGGATTCAATTGATTGGGCGAGGTCTCTGGTACCTCTCCGGGGCGCACACGGAAGCGGACATCGAACGTGCCGCCGACACCGCCTGTGACGTTTTGCGAACGATGAAAGAGGAAACCCCATGATTGAGAGTCAAACTCATTACCCGATGGCGGAGGGACAAACTCGCCACGCGCCGCCGCTTTCGATGGTGCGCCGCCTTGGAAACACGCTGTATGTCTCCGGGCATGGGGCGGTCAACGACAAAGGCGAGTTTGTTTCTCCCGACTTTGAGGAACAAATGCGTTACACGATGGAGCAACTCAAAGCGACTCTGGAGGGGGAAGGCGTCTCGACCTCTGAGGTGGTGATGGTGAGAGGCTATGCACAAAATCCGGCAAATCTGCCGCTTTATAACCAACTGTACCGCGACTATTTTTCTGAGCCGTTTCCGGCACGTACCACGATTGTGGGTTGCCTTCCGCCCGGTCTTGAATTTGAGATTGATTGTGTCGCCGAGGTAAACTCAAGATGAAACTCAAGTTGCGTCTTTCCCTTTTGTGCCTGCCACTGAGTTCCTTACTCCTTTGCCCGATCACTTCCGCGTTGGCACAAGCACCCGACAAGGTCTCAACAACTAAGCGACCTGGCAAAAAGTTGATCGAAGTGGGATGGGATCAGCCCGATACAAAACAACTCCGAATGATGGGAAAGCAGATGGAGGAAACCACGCCTTTCGATGGCGTTGTTTACGTTCTGAAATTTACGGCAGAGGGCAAAACCTATGATGAAAACAAAATACTCACCTTGACGCCCTTGAAAAAAGAGTGGCTCCTGAAACCCCTCGCCGAGATGAAGGCGTGTCGCTTTACAAAGTTCACCGACAACTTTATTCGCGTCAATACCGCTCCCGGCGATCTCAAATGGGATGACGACAAAGCCTGGGCGAACGCAACCGCCAATCTGGGGCTTGTCGCCTGGTTTGCAAAACAGTCGGGTTCCAAAGGCATTGCCTTCGACCCTGAATGTTACGCCGAACCGCAGTATCAGTGGAACCCAAAGGGGGGACTTACTTTCGAGAAGGCTCAGACGCTTGCCCGCAAACGCGGCAATCAAGCAATAAAAGCCATGTCCAGAGAATTTCCAAGCCTTACGTTTCTTGCGTTCTGGCTTCTCAGCCTCAACAGTCAAAACGCTTCCTCTCCTGATCCAACGCCTTCCCTTCGCTCGGAGAAATACGGTCTCTGGCCCGCCTTTGTCGCAGGGCTTGTCGAAGCCGCCCCCGCCACCGTAAAACTCGTAGATGCCAATGAGAACGGCTACTACCCCGATGATCGCTATGGTTATCTTTCTCTCTATAATCTGATGCGAGGAGAAAACAGCCCCCTGCGAAACCTTCTTCCCGATGATGTGCGTGCTAAATACAATCGGCAGGTCACGGCGGGCTTCGG
>JACMPS010000570.1 GCA_014377395.1 Chthonomonadaceae bacterium | reverse complement strand
GGGTCGCCAGAGTCGCGTTCATTGCCCGCAACGCATCTACAGGGCCCCCGGTAGGCGAGATTAGCGAAGACGTTCCATAGGGGCGCACCGTATCTATGACGATAGAGCGTACTCTTGTCTGGCTTAGCGTCGGGTTTTGTGCGAGAAGCAATGCCACAAGACCCGCTACTTGCGGGGCTGCCATTGAGGTTCCGCTTGCATTCGCATACCCGCCATTGTTGTAGGTGGAAATAATGCCTTCTCCCGGTGCGGAGACATTGACCCTCATTCCCCGATTCGAGAAGCCGGCGAGACTATCAATGGAGTTGTTGACGGTTGCGGCAACCGAGAGCGTTCCGGGATAACTTGCCGGATAGAATGGCTGAGTACTCCCCGTATTCCCGGCGGCACAGACAACCGTCACCCCTTGGGCAATCGCGTATTCGGTGGCATCGTACATCGGATTGTTGACTGTCGAACCAAGTCCGGCTGCGTCTGAGCCAAGACTCATGTTGATGACTCGCGCTCCGTGGTCGGCTGCCCAGACAATTCCCTCCGCTACCTGCACGTCGCCTCCGTTTCCACTTGCATCGAGAACACGAACGGGCATTAGGCGGATTGCGGTAGTGTCCACCACGCCCGCCTCACCCGTCCATCCTGCGATACCTGCAACTCCGGTTCCGTTATTGATCGTGGCAACCATGGTTCCCGCCGTGTGCGTTCCGTGCCAGTGTTCGCCAAAACCGTTGCTTGGTTTGTGTGTGGTGGCATCATAACCGATAATGTTGCCGGAGGTATCGCGGAGCATCTTCGCGGCAAGGTCGATGTGGGTTCCGAGTACGCCCGTGTCTACACCCGCAACAATAATAGGCTTGTTCGGCTCGGTCAGGGGTCGCCACAAGTCCCATGCAGGAAAGACGTTCATTCGAGTAAGCGCATATTGGGAAGAAATATAGGAGTCATTGGGAACGGAAACAATGCTGATGCGTCTTGCAGGATGCACCCCTGAAAATTGAGGAAGAGTTCGTAAATGAGAAAGCGCAGCGGGAATGTCTACCCCCGCTTTCAGGCGCACCCTGAGAAATCCGATGTGCGGAATCAGGTGAACCGACTCGGCGACTTGCATCAACGTATCCGGGTAGTCCTGGCTCAGTCGTTCGGCATTGCCCGATAATTTAAGAACGATCTCCCGTGAGAAACCGTCATCAATGGCTTTTGATTTAGTAACGATCTGAGAGGGGCGAGAAAAGAGTGGAAACCGAGCCGACCCCGATTGTGCCTGAACCGTACCCGCGAGTGAGACGAGAGCGATTGCAACCGCACCCGAGCGAAAAAAAAGAGACATAAGAATTTGTACCTTCCTTGTTTTATAAAGGGAGAAGACGGAACTTTACTTTTGATTTCAGCCTGGAAAAACCGACAAGGGGAGGCATTATTGTACCATAAATCGGACAAACCGTCTCACTCTCCTGCCCTGAAACCACAAAGATGCGAAGAACCCGTAAATCAAAGGGGCAACGCTATTGCAGGTGACTTAGAGGGCATTCAGACGGCAAAATAAATTCGTCGCCAACAAATTCAGGACGGCAGAATAAGTTCGCCGCCAGCGGCTTCGCCGGTAGTCCTGAAGACATTAATGTAGCATAGTCCCGTGAAAGACAGGCGTATTTGATGCTCTCATTCCACGGAGGTGGAAGTCCTGCAGACCGTTGAGCAGGAGTTTGTGATTGGATGTCACTGCAGACCGTTGAGCAGGAGTTTGTGATTGGGGCGCTTTTGTTGCCGGGGAATTTATTTCCCGGCCTCACTCCCAATTTTCTCTGAGAAGGAAACTCCGTGAATTTATTCACGGACAATAAGAACGCAAAAGTCCACCGCCGTGGACTCAAAACCTGTTCACGGCTGATTAAAGGCTGCGTGCAGATACTCTGAGAAGGTTCATGGCACCTTTTCCGCCGATTTGGTCGTCAAAAAGAAAGGTGAATGACGAAATCATTGACTAATTTCAGAATGAGGAAAAGAATGACTGACCAACCTTCCGCGCAATACCCGATGCCAAAATCCAATCCCGCTTTTACCTTGATCGAATTGCTTGTCGTCATCGCCATTATCGCCGTGCTTGCCGCGATTCTGTTTCCTGTGTTTGCACAGGCGCGAGAGTCGGCGCGAATGTC
This sequence comes from Chthonomonadaceae bacterium, assembly GCA_014377395.1. GTDB lineage: Bacteria > Armatimonadota > Chthonomonadetes > Chthonomonadales > Chthonomonadaceae > JACMPS01. The sequence goes on along the minus strand of JACMPS010000570.1, from coordinate 1,015 downwards.
CGCCTGCCTCTCCAATCTCAAACAGATTGGAACGGCGTTTGCCCTGTATACGCAGGATTATGATGAGCGTTTGCCGGATCGCAAAGACTTGAAAACGAGTTTGCCCGGAGGCTTTCACCCCTGGGTAGGCTGGCCCCCCTCCGATCCACGCGGCGGGTGGGCGGCGGTGACGCTTTTCCCCTACACGAAAAATAATGCGATCTGGAGTTGTCCGAGTTTGCGCGGAGGCACCGTTGGAGAAGCGGCACAGGTCAAACAAGCGATTGATTCCACCCCCACCACTTTTTTCACAAATTACTGGCTCTGGCGTTTTGATCGTCCGACAGATGATCTGGAGAGTTTCTGGGGGAAAACGGAAATACAGGCTTCCGACGACCTGCGAAGCGCAAATGATCCCATTGCGGGGATCCCGAATGGGGTCTCCGACACGGAACTCGCGGTAGACCCCTATTTTCCCCGTACGATTCCCTCAGTTATGTCTGCACTCAAGGGAAAATCGGTTCATCGGGGCGGACGCAACCGCCTTTATCTCGACACTCATGCGAAATGGCTTCGGGATGCCCGCACGAATTAGTCATTGGGAATTTCGGCGGCGTAGGGCAACGGAAAAGTTTCGCTGTCGGTGTCAATGGAATGGTGTCGCATAATTTCGCCCGCCCGCTCTACGTTGCTTTCGTCCACATGAACCATAAGGACAGCACCTCCCGCCTCCCGGTTTCGCTCATAAATGGAGACAAGACTTGGCGGGACTTCCGCCTTTTTGAGTTCCTCCCGAAACTGCTCCTCATTGTGCGTCGCACTCGTAAAATAAACGGTTTCGCTGAACCCCGCCTTGCCGAGTTCTACGTTCGTCTCGTGTGCCTCGTCCAGCATCCGAAATGATCCGATAATTGTTTTGCTCATCTGTTTCCCCTTTTGTGCTCGCTTGCAGAGCGTCCCTATTCAGGACGCTTGCTTAGTAGAGGACGTATTTGCGAGGACTGGGTTCCGCAATGTGAGATAAGAAGAAAGTATT
>JACMPS010000059.1 GCA_014377395.1 Chthonomonadaceae bacterium | reverse complement strand
GGTGAAGCATCACGAGATGCAGACACGCAGTCACACCGAAATCAAAGCGATGAAGCAATCGGTCGAACAAGCATTGACACAAAAGGCGAAAACCCTCAAAGCCAAACACGTAGAAACGACGAACTTACTCTGCACTGCTGCTTAGGTGAAGAGTAAGATGCGTGATTGGTACGTCATTAACTACTGACGTACCAATGAGGTACCAACGAAGGATCCCGCACTACGCAGACTTCCGGTGTACTTCACGCTCTCTTTGCCCTCACCTCCCAGCCCTCTCTCCTTGCCACCTCGTGCCTCGTTAGCGAGAGAGGGAGTCAATACAAAAGACGTTTCAACCGCTTTTCTCACCTATAGCCTCACAAGGAACAAGGCATTCAGTCCACGCAGGTGGAAATCCTGCAGACCGTTAAGCAGGAGTTTGTAATTGGGGCGTCTTTGGAGCCGGGGAATTTATTCCCCGGAAAACCACCTTGTTTGTCCTAATCCGCCTCTTTCCCTGCGCCCCAAAAAAAGCCCCATGCGGGTATAATTCTCCCTGACAGGCGGATAAATAAGAGAAGACACCTGCCCGACTGTGAAGAGATCGCGTTATGACTCAAGCCCCGACACCTAATGAAACCCTTTCGCGCAAACGCCCCTCCTTAAAAGAGCGTCTTGCCGCCAACATCTTTCTGCGCTTCATTAAGGAACTCGCGCCCTATCGCGGCATCATGGTGATTGCGATTTGCCTCACCCTGTGCCTTGCCGCCCTCAGTTTGCCGCCCCCAAAAATCATCGGATACCTCACGGATCACCTCTCCGATAAGGCACTGCAAAAACATAGCCCCGTCAATCTGCCCGGTGTTTTCGCCATTCTCCTCGGCGTCGCGGTCTTCTCCGCCTTTTTCAGTTTCTGGCTAGCCTACACCCTCAATTACCTGGGGCAACGATTTAAGCACGATATGCGCCGCAAACTTTACGCGCATATGCAAAGCCTTTCCACCGGTTTCTTCGAGAAAAGTCAGACCGGAAAACTCATGTCCACGATCACAAATGATGTCTCTGCCCTCGATCAACTTGTGAGCGGCAGTCTCTCTACCATCGTGCAGGACATCGCCACGCTCGGTGTTGTGTTTATCATGCTGTTCCGTCAAAGTGCTTCGCTTGCATCCGTCGCCCTCATCGTTTATCCGTTTTATATTCTGAACTACAAATTGTTCATCAAGCACATCAAATCCACGCACCACGATATGCGGGAGGTGCGTGATGAAATGTATGGCGATCTACAGGAGAAACTTTCCGGGGCGATGGTGGTGAAATCCTACGCGAAAGAGCGGCACGAGATTCGTCAATTTATCGGAGAAACACGCTCGATTTTAGGATTGAACATCCGTATTGGAGCCATGAGTACCGCTCTCTGGACAATTGCCGAGGTAATCGGCGCACTTGGCACGGCGTTGCTACTCTGGTGGGGAGGGCGACTTGTGATCAAAGGAACTCTCACGCCCGGTGATCTGATGGCGTTTTACGGCTACATTGTCGGTTATCTGTACGGGCCCACGTTGCGCCTTATTCAGATCAATGATCAGGTCGCTCGTGCGAATGCCGCGCTCTGGCGTATCTTTCGTACCCTTGATACGCAACCGCTTGTGCGCGACATGCCGGGTGTTCCCCCTCTTCCTCCGATTAAAGGCGATGTCCATTTCGAGAAGGTTTGGTTTGAATATGAGCCAGGGCAACCCGTTATTCACGGCATTGATCTGGAGGTGAAAGCGGGCGAAATGGTAGCATTTGTAGGGCAGTCCGGCTCCGGCAAGACTACTATGATCAACCTTTTGCAGCGCAATTATGATGTCACGGGAGGGCGCATCACGCTGGACGGACACGACCTGCGCGAGGTGCAACTCAAAACCATTCGGCGGCAAATCGGCGTCGTCATTCAGGAAACGCTTCTCTTCAACACGTCCCTGCGTGAGAACATTCGCTACGGACGCCTTGAAGCCACCGACGAAGAGGTGGAACCCGCCGCAAAAGCCGCCAATATCGCGCACGTCATTGAGGCTTTGCCGCTCGGTTATGACACGAAAATCGGTGAGGACGGCATCAAACTTTCCGGTGGAGAAAAGCAACGGGTTGCCATCGCCCGCGCCATTCTCTCCGACCCGCGCATCCTTGTTCTCGATGAGGCAACGTCTTCCCTCGACTCAGAAACCGAGTCGCTGATTCAGGGCGCACTCGATAATTTGATGGAGGGGCGCACCTCATTTGTGATCGCGCACCGCCTTTCCACAATTATACAGGCTAATAAGATCGTGGTTATGGAAAAAGGAATCATCCGAGAAATGGGCAGTCATGCGGAACTGCTCGCCCTTGATGGCTACTATGCGGCACTTTATAATCAGCAATTCAAGGTGGCACTCGATGCGGCGGCGTAAACTTTTATGATCACTTCCCGGATTATCATTGCAAAATGGGTGCTACCAATGGACGCCCCCCCGATGGAAAATGGGGCAGTCCATATTTGGGACGGCAAGATTGTGGCGCTCCTTACCGAAGCGGAGGCTTACGCAAAATCGGACAAATATCGCATTGACCGCACTCATTATAGCCGGGGGATTCTCATGCCGGGGCTTGTGAATGTTCACACACATCTCGATTACACCTTGATGCGGGGCTTGCTGGAGGACATCGAGTTTTTCCCCTGGATTCGGGAATTGACGCTCCGAAAGGCGATTGTGGAGTGGGAAGATTGGGTGGCTTCCGCAACGATTGGGGCGGCGGAAGCACTGTCGGGCGGCGTGACCACGATTGGAGATTGCACGGATAGCGGAGCCGCTTTTTACGGTGCAAAGGCTCTGGGGCTACGTGGGCGCATCTATCAGGAAGTGTTCGGGATTGATCCTAATTTCGGTCTTGTACCTGACATTGTTGCGGAACTCAGCGCAAAAGTCGAGAAACTACAAGCCGAAGCAAAGGGAACTCACCTCAGCATCGGGATTTCGCCTCACGCTCCCTACACGGTTCGTGGCGAACTGCTTGAAGCCCTCGCGGAGTATGCCCGCGAAAAAGAGTTGTATCAGTGTATTCATGCGGCGGAGTCGGGGGCGGAAGGGGCTTTGTTCCGGGCGGGAACCGGGGGCATCGCCGAGATGTTTGCGCGTCGCGGTATTGAATGGAAGGCTCCAGGGCAGAGTACGGTTGCCTATCTCGAAGCACGAGGGAGCCTGAGTCCGCGAACGATGCTGGTTCATGGTGTGGGGGTGTCTGCAAGTGACCGCTTTATTCTTTCTCGCACAAAGACCGCCTGGGCGCACTGCCCGAAGTCAAACGCGAAACTGGGTAACGGAGTCGCGCCGCTCTCGCTTTTGCGGGGCGAAGAGGGTCAAAATCCCGTAGGGATCGGCTCGGACAGTGTTGCCTCCAACAACACCCTTGATCTTTTCGAGGAGATGCGTTTTGCCGTGCTGATGCAACGCGCTTCCCGCCGCAAGATTGAGGTACTGAATGCGAAAGACGTGGTGGAGATGGCGACGTTGGGCGGCGCAAGGGCGTTGGGACTGGAAGCGGAAATCGGTTCGCTGACGGTTGGCAAAAGTGCCGATCTTTGCGTTGTGAGGATAGACGATTTTCACTCGATCCCCGCTTACGATCCCTACAATGCACTGGTTTACGCTTCACGCGCCTCGGACGTGATTTCGACGTGGGTAGAGGGTGTCTGCCTTTATGATTCGGACATGGGCGGAAGGGAGAATTGGGAGAGGCACTTTCTTCACATTGATCCCGCACTTCTCACCGACGCAAAAGCACGACTTCTGGAGGCGGCAGAGCGACAGCGTGAGTGGAGACCGTAAGTGGGTTGGGTCTACCGGGAAGGCAGAGTGAGCGCACCGGGAGAGCGGAGTGGGCGGGAGTTTGTGATAGGGGCGTTTTTATAGCCGGGGAATTGATTTCCCGGTGCGCTCACTCTATGCTTTGATCGTTAGGGAATGGGTCTCC
>JACMPS010000569.1 GCA_014377395.1 Chthonomonadaceae bacterium | reverse complement strand
GTTTCCTTCCGGCTCAGGGTTTTGCAATAGTATAGCATAAGACCGCCGCAAATCAATCCGACTTCACCTTAGAACCACCCGCTACGCTAGAGATACAGAGAAGGACAAAGGGAAGTGTTAAGTATGGAGCTAAGGACTTTCTTCCTGCTTCAATCTTTTTTCTTTGCATTTTAATCTGTGTCCATCGGTGTTAATCTGTGGATAAAATCTCTCTGTGTCTCCGTATTCTCTAGCGTAGCGGGTGGTGATTCTGCCCTACAGGTCAGCGAGAATCTCGACTGCCGACGCAACGGAAAGCCGGAACGCCTCAATGACTTCCTCTACCTGTGCCTCCGTGACGACAAGCGGCGGCTCCATACGGATCACTTTCGGGTTGTTGAGGGTGTAGGCGGCAATGATGCCATGATGCGTCGCCATGTAGTTGATCGTCAGTTCCGCGATGTCCTTGATCGCGAATTCTACGCCGATCATCAGTCCTCTGCCGCGCACGTCTACAAGGGCTTCCGGCATTTCACTCATCACTGAGCGCAAGCCCGCAAGAAGTTGGTTTCCCCTGAGCGTGGCTTTCTCCGCGAGATGTTCGTCTTCGATCACCTGAAGAGCGGCAAGCCCTGCGGCACAGGCAAGCGAATTCCCGCCGAAAGTCGAAGTATGAAGCAACGGATTCTCTCCGAAGACCGCCGCCCCGATTGCCGGAGTGTAAAGGGTAGCGCCAATCGGCATCACGCCGCCACCGAGCGCTTTTGCCAGAGTCATAATATCGGGTGCAACGCCGTCCTGCTCACAGGCGAAAAGGGTTCCGGTGCGCCCCATTCCCGATTGAACTTCGTCGAAAATGAGTAAGGCACCGTGATCATCACACAGTTTGCGTAGCCCTGCAAGATAACCGGGAGCGGCGACATGAATGCCGCCCTCGCCCTGCACCGGTTCGATGATGATTGCGGCGGTCTTGTCGGAAATAAGACTCTCCATCGCTCCAAGATCATTAAACGGCGCGAATTTTGCACCGGGAACCATTGGCTCGAAAGGAGCGCGGTACTTTTCGCGTCCTGTGACGGCGAGTGCCCCCATCGTTTTGCCGTGATACGCACCCTCCGTTGAGAGAAATTCGGTGCGCCCGGTGGCTTTTCGGGCGAATTTCAGGGCTGCTTCGACGGCTTCCGCACCGGAGTTCGAGTAAAACGTGTACTGCAAATCGCCGGGTGACAACTGCGCGAGGCGCTCTGAGAGCAACGCCGCGCTCTCATTGAAAAAGGTTCGGGTGGAAAGCGGCATTTTATCGAGTTGACGATGCACCGCCTCTACCACACGTGGATGCCGATGTCCCAGCGAAAACACGCCGAAGCCACCGACAAAGTCCAGGTATTTCTTACCGCTTGCCGTCGTGACGATGCACCCTTCGGCAGTTTCTTCAAGATCACCGAACCCGGCGAATTGCAGAAGACGAGCGAGACCGGGATTAACGTATTCCGCGTATTTTTCTACGATGCTTTCGATGTGTGCTTCCACTTCGTCTTCGGCACTCATCAAGTGATCTCGCTCGGCGAGATCGGCTGAAATTGTTTCCATCTATGTTTCCCTTTAAGCAAAGAGCGGTACCTCCACAATGATAATAAGCGAAGATTTGCCTTCTTTCCGCCCCTCATTTTCACAAGTTTACTTTATTTCTACCCCCAAGACCGTTTTTGCTTCAGGGGATAATAATGCCCTCGTGATCGGGCGCAAATGTGAGGCTTGATCAAGTTGTTGCGACTGGTGACGGCGCGTAAAAAAGCCATGAAGTGCCCGACGCGGATTGTCCGTCCGGTTCAATGTACCGCCATGCCAGAGATGCCCATTGAAAATTACGACGTCGCCCGCTTTGCCCGTCAACAGGACTTCGTCGGGGTGCGGGTCTGCCGGGTTCGCCATAACATCCGACGGTACTTTCGTGTCAAGGTGAGTGCCGGCGACAATGCGCGTGGCTCCATTTTCCGGGGTGAAATCGTCCAGAAGCCAGATCGAATTACAAACCTGATAATCACCCGGAGTGTCGAGGCGTCCCCAGTCCACATGAAGCCCCTGTAACCCCTGACCCGGAAGCGCGGAACGACTGTTGAGGGAGGAAAGCTTGAGATCATTCTGCAAAACGTAGGCGATCCCTGCCAGCACACGAGGCTCAGTAAGAACGATGTGATAGAGCGGGTCTTTGTTGATCAGGTCGGAAAGGCGGTCTGTTCCGGCTTCTTGATGTACTTCGGTTCCCGCACGTTCGCCCTCCTCTTCGAGCAATTCCTGTTGACGGTTTCGCATGGCTTCCACTTGCTCACCGCTCAAGACGCCGCGTAGGGGAAGATAACCCTCCCGATCCAGAAACGCTTTTTCATCGGAGGTCAGCGTGTTCTCGGTCACTCCGAGCGAGGTCAATGCCTCCGAGATATTCATTTTCTATTTTTCCTCTTTCACTCTGTCTGTGAAACCTTCTTCCTCTTTCTACCGTTCTCAAAGTAGAATTGGTTTCGGAATTGTTGTGGGTAGTTCCAGGTGGTCTTAACTGGGATGACGCGAGAGAAAACCGTAAATGCTTCTCTTCGCGTATTTTGCCCTTAAATGCTGTAAACTAAACGTAAGACCGATCAGTATCAAAAAGCACCGAATAAAAGTTAAGAACAGATCGAAAGAGAATAGATCAAAAGAGAACAGACCGGAACAAGAACGAAACGATTGCAGGATACCATGCCCGACGAGAAAACAACGAAAAAATCCGCCCTCTCCGCTCAATCAGAGAAAACTAAAAAATCCGCTCAAAATCCAGAGTCAATACTGAAGCGCAAAAGAATGACATGGATTTTGATGATTCCTACCGTTTTTTATCTGCTTTTTCTGGTAGCACTTGCCTACGCGGGATACACGGGACCGGAAAGGTGGTGGTGGACAAGCCTGAACCTTTACCTGCCGCAGTGGATTTGGGCGATTCCCGGCGTCGCATTGATTTTGCTGTACCTGCTGGTTCGGTGGCGGTGGGTGGGGATTCCTCTTTTGCTGACATTATGGGTCATAACGGCTCAAATGGGGTTTGTGTTTCACCTTTCGTCGCCCTCCCCCGACCTGACCAAAGGCACAAAATTGCGTTTGATGACTTACAACATCAAAGCGGGACGTATTGACAATATGAACTCGATTTTAGAGGACATTCGTGAAAGCAAGCCCGATGTGATTTTGTTTCAGGAGGCACATCGCGGCAACGTAGACATTATGAGACAAACGCTCTATGGCTGGAATGTGGAGGCGATTGATCAGTATTTGATTGCTTCTCAACTCCCGATCACCAAAGCGGAGATGAAAACGCTAACCTCCGGCGATGTGCGCCTGAACGCCATGCGCTGTACGTTGACGGTGCATAACAAGCCCGTCACGGTTTACACGGTGCATCTACATAGCCCACGTAGCGGATTGGTGACTTCGCTCCACGCCGCCCGACGTTCACAGGAGGCTGTCACCGACAACACCGATTTACGCTTGAATCAGGCGAAACTGCTGGCGGATTACCTTCGTAAAGAAGCCACGCCCATGATCCTGACAGGTGATTTGAACGCTCCTGTTCAGTCTGAGGTTTGTCAGGAACTCGAAGACATCGGATTACGAGATGCTTTTTCGGCGGCGGGACGTGGTTATGGCTACACCTACGGGCAATTTGTGAAGGTCATCCATATGCCCTACCTGCGGATAGATCACATCATGCTCAGTGCCGATTGGACGATTCTGAAATCCTGGCCCGGCAACAAGGAAGGGTCAGAGCATCGTCCGGTTTTCGCCGACGTTTACCTTCCTCACTGAGGAGACAGTAGCGAATTGCAGCCCCTCCTGACCTCCCCCTTGAGGAGTGCTTAGCTTGTCTCCTAGCGAGAGAAAATATTTGCGCGTTCGCCGCAGGAATAAATTCCGCGCCCCGTTCCGCCCGCGCCCAATCACAAACGGGCGTGGAGAGCGACGCCCCTACACGGTTCGCAGGACTTCCTTCGGACACCGGAACCGTATTTCGGGCTGAAACAAAAGACTTGCAGGAGAAGCAAAGGCTATCACCATCGCATTTGCATTGAGTCCACAGAGGTGGACTTCGCACTTTTGTAGCCGGGGAATGAATTCCCCGGACTCCCCCTGAAGAAAACTGTTTGCAACGCTTGCGTAAGGGAGAAGGACAAGAGTGATTTATTCCTTGTGTCCTCACCAGGGGCAAGAAACGTAGTCTTTGAGGAAAATACCAAAGTAAGGTTCCTTCTCTTCATTGATGCCTTCCGCTATCGGATGATAAATTCGCGCCATGCCATCGAAAATATCAAGTGGTGGAAAAAAGCCAACGTCTTCCTGTTTGCGTGTGCGTTTGGGAGTCGGGTTTTCGTCGGTGATCCAACCCGTATCCACGCTTGTCATGTAAATTCCGTCTCTGGCGTAGTCCTCCCCAGAAGTGCGCGTCATCATATTCAGTGCCGCCTTCGCCATGTTGGTGTGAGGGTGAAAAACGGTTTTGTGGCGCTGAAATTGCCCTTCCATTGCCGAGACGTTCACGATAAAACGACGCGGAAAAGACGAACGCATCAAAAGCGGTTTTAGCCGACTGTTCAACAGAAACGGCGCGACGGAATTCACTAGTTGAACTTCGAGCATTTCCGGTGCGCTCACCTCATCAAGTCGTAAAAGCCAACTATTGTGGTCTCGAAAATCGGCTCGCTCCTCATTGTCCTCCAATGCGTCCACAGGCAGCACGTTCCGTACCGCCGAAAGCGCGACGGCGGACGTTGCTGCTTCCTCTTTTTCCTTCAATTCCTGTGAGTCTGAAAACGTCCTTTGCGAGACCATGAGCGTCGAAGGCGAAGACTGAACAAGGCGAGGTGCTTCAATCGCAAGAAAATCTTGCGAGGCGTGTTCAAGTGCCAGCAGCTCACGATAAAAACCTGGTGGACGGCGAATCGTTTGTGCGGCATTGTGAATGATAATGTCGAGCGCGGGTTCCGTAGCCAGCAGGTGTTGCGAGAAGGCTTCGACAGCGGGAATGTTTCGCAGGTCGAGGGCATAAAGTTGGAGGCGGTGTTCCCACTCTTTCGAGTCGTTTTCGGCATGGAAGCGACGGGCGGCGGCATTGGGAAATCGGGTTGTGACAATTACTTTTGCACCGTCTCTGAGCAATTTCAGCACTGTCTGGAAACCGATTTTGACACGCCCCCCCGTGATCAGTGCCGTGCGCCCCGTCAGATCGGTGCTGAGGTGGCGCATACGATGATTGAACTCGGCGCAGGCGGGGCAAAGCAAATGGTAGAAAAAATGGACTTCGGTGTACTCGCCCTTGCAAATGTAGCAACGCTCCGGCTTGTTAAGTTTCCGCTGAGGAGAGGCAATGTCGGGGGCGGGAAGCGCGGTCACGGCGGGTGAATCACGCTGAATCTCCACCATTCGCGTCGTTTCCAGAAGGGCGCGATCTTCTACCTGTTTGCGCCAACGCTCTTCGTGGTGATCGAAACGCTTGCACTCTTTATAGACTTTTGAGATCAGCCCCTTGAAGCGGTCTGCGCCCTGCACACTTGCCGGAAAATAAGCCACCTGTTGCAAAACGCGCAGGCAGACTTCCATTTCTTCCGGCGAGATTTGTGTTTCGGGTTTTCTCACTTCTTCCGTTTTAATTTTGTTTTCGCTCATAGGACAAAGTATACCCGACGCCCCGAACTACAGGGGTTGTGCAGGAGACTTCCTCCCTTTCGGTGAACTTGAGGGAGACATAAATCGCTTACCTTACGCAACGAAGAGTAATCTACCACTCACTGCGTTAGAGACACAGAGGCACAGAGAGAAGATAAAATAGCAGAGAAGAAGCGGGCATTTGAACCTGCTTCCCTCTCCCGGATTTTGGGGGAGGGCTGTTTGGACAAGATCAGGGTGGGGGCGTAAGTCAAATAAAAAGGATATCAATGATGAAATTTAGCCGACTGATGCTAGGGGCATCTCTTGCGTGTGCAGTGACGATACAGACAAACCGGGCAAAGAGCGACACGCCCGACAGTGTGCCGCGTATTCCGGCGCGGGGCGTTGCCGTTTCCACCGGGGACAAAATAATTCTTGAAGCGGGAATTGCCGCGCTCGGCAAGAAGATTGAAGCCCTCAAAATCGAGTTGAAATCAAAGCCCGACCTGCTGGAATTGCTTCCCGACGTTCAGATTTACTACAATGCGGCGCGTTACGCTCTGACCTACGATGAGTTTTTTAATGTCCGCGAGATCGAAACCGCGAAAAAACTCCTGGAGCAGGGACAGGAGCGAGCCACCGACCTGCGACAGGGAAAAACGCCCTGGACAACGCAAACGGGAACCGTAGCGCGTGGCTACCTCTCCGAGATTGACGGCTCGGTACAACCCTACGGCATCATCGTTCCTGCAACTTATGGCGGGAAAAGCGACACCAAACCGCGTCGCCTTGACTTCTGGTTTCATGGGCGCGGCGAACAACTCAGCGAACTCAATTTCATCAACGAACGCCAACATTCAATGGGCGAATTTGCCCCCTCGGATACCTTTGTGTTGCATCCCTACGGGCGATACTGCAACGCGAATCGCTTTGCAGGGGAAATTGACGGATTCGAGGCAATGCAACACCTGCGAAAGCATTATCCGGTTGATCCCGACCGCATCGCGGTACGTGGCTTTTCAATGGGGGGTGCGGCGTGTTGGACATTTGCCACACATTACGCGGGAATGTGGGCGGCGGCAAACCCCGGCGCGGGCTTTTCCGAGACGGCGGGCTTTTTGCGAATCGGAGAAAACGACAATCCCCCTACATGGTACGAACGCAAACTCTGGCATCTCTATGACAGCACGGATTACGCCCTCAATCTGTACAATCTTCCCACAATCTCTTATTCCGGGGAAGTGGACGGACAGCGACAGGCAGCCGTCGAAATGGCGAAATCCATGACTTCCGAGGGGTTGGAACTCACTCAGGTAATCGGGGCAAAAGCAGGACACTGGTACGAGCAAAACGCGAAAAAAGATGTGGCGGCACGGGTAGATGCACTTGTCGCACAGGGCAATGACCGCGCTCCAAAAAGTGTGAAGTTGACGACGTGGACACTGAAATACAACGAAATGAAGTGGCTCACGATTGACGCAATGAGCAAGGAATGGGAACGCGCCCGTGTGGACGCCGATCTGCAACCCGATCACACCTTGCTCGTGAAAACGCAAAATGTCGTTGCTCTGACAATCAATCCACCTACGACGCCGGACTGGAAAGGCTTGCGAAAAGTAGCACTGGACGGGCAAATCCTGACCGTGAAGCCCGGAACAATTCACCTGCGGAAAACGGCGGAAAAGTGGAGCGTCGTTCGCACAAACAGTGAGAACAAACTTGCCAAGCGGCACAATCTGCAGGGGCCCATTGACGACGCTTTCATGAGTG
>JACMPS010000568.1 GCA_014377395.1 Chthonomonadaceae bacterium | reverse complement strand
TCAAAAATGCTCTGCTTTAGCCAGACTGTGACCCCGTCCCTGTTAACCCCCAGCATCTCTGTTGCCTAACGAGTCGTAATCAAATCCTCATTACATTCCAATTGCCTCCGTTATTTAATTTTTTGTATCTCCACAATAACAGTATACATGCAGACATATGTTTACTTATTTTCTCCAAAAAGCGGGAGTGAAAACTTTATGCTCAGCCTTAAATTGCCCCCTGCGACCTACCACAATCAAAATTGCCCTCCCTTAGAGAACAGAGAATCCTTAATTTTCACGACTAAAAGAGGAATTTCGCCCTGAACCGCATAAATGACAGTGAAGAATTCTCTCAAATCCGACGTTATCAACCTCGTGAAATTGCGAGAGGACTTCTTTATGATCCGTACCGTTCGGCAAAACCGCCACGCTTCCGCCCTCGTGAAAAGCCCCACCCGGCTCTTTCGTCACGCGGTTCCGGCTGAAAGAGCGAAAGTTCCGGCGGAAACAGCCCGTCAACCTGATTTGCAACCGCTATCCCGCGAGGACGCGAGGAACGTTGTAGCCATGAGCGACCTCTCTTTTTCGGACGCGCTCGACACACTCAAAGAACATCTTGTCGGCTACGATGAGTGCATCGAGCAGTTCAAACTAGCTTTGCTCACCTCACAGCATATGTTGCTCGTGGGAAAGCCGGGGCGCGGCAAGTCGTACCCCGCCCGCCTTTTCGTGGGAGCCGTCCAGAACGCCCGCGTGTTTCGGACGCAGATCACCGCCTACACCATGCCCGATCACCTTGTCGGCGCTCCTATCCCTCATACCTATCTCGAAGAAGGCAAACAGGTTTACAATACCGATAACGGCATCCTGAACTGTGATCTCGCTTTATTGGAAGAGTTTTCGGACGGCCCCGTTGCCCTTGCCCGTAGCCTCAACACCGTGCTTTACGAACGTGTTTTCGAGGTGAAAGATCAGCCGCCTTTTCCCGCTCAGATTCATTCCGCCATTCTCACCGCAAATCAGGCTCCGCACGGCGAGGAGTGGAAAGCGGTCTGGAGCCGGATCGCTTTCCGCTACACGCCTCAGGAAGTCAATACCTCGTGGGGGCGATTTCAGACCGCGCAGGTTTATCTTCACACGCACGGACACGCCCCGGTGCTTCCGCTTGTGGACATCGAGCAGGTGCGCGAACTCTCTCTGCAACGTGAGATGATGCACGTTCCCGCCGGGGTTCTTCTCGTTGAGAGTTGGGTTTCGGGGGAGTTTCATCGGCGGTGTCAGGAAGACACGCATCTGGGGCGTTCCGGGCTGTTCTCCTCGGATTTGCGCCGCGAGAATCTTTTCCTGGATGTGATTCGCGCCGGAGCCACGCTTGAAGGCAGAACCCAAGCGGATTACTCCCATGTGCGACGGTATCTGCCCTACGCTCTGCCGCTCGGTGATGATCCCGACGGCATTGCGGCGCACCGAATTCTCGATGACGTGCTGGAATGTGTGCTTCCGAAAAAGATTGGACGGGACGAACTCGCCGTTTATGACGCCCTCGGCGACCTCGCTCAACAATTGTTGGAGTATCAGCGGCACGGCAAGCACCGCCCGACTGAGTTTCGATTGCGACTGCCAGGAATGCCGCTCATTTTCGCTGCTCGTCGTGAATTGTTGGGGCATCTGGGGCGTGTTCGGGGCGTGGCGGGAGCCGAGCATCTTGTTGAAATCTTGCGGGGAGCCGTCGCTCGTCTCGGTGACGGAGAGTAAATCATCATTGGTTTGTCGATTGGTAAGGGGTTGAGGAGATCGGTGCGTTTGCCGCAGCACACTCACCGCAGGAATGAATTCCGCGCTCGGAGGCGAGTACGCCCCGTGTCCTTCGGACACCAAAACAGAGGGTTTTCACGGGTTAAAAAACCTCATCGCCGCGCTTTTGCATTGAATCCACACAGGTGGACTTCGCTCTCAGTAGCCGGGGAATTCATTCCCCGGACTCTTTTGCAAGGGGGAGGTTAGGAGGGGGTTGAAGTTTGACGCCGTCTCTAACCCCAACCCATTCCAATGACAAACGGGCGTGGCAAGCGACGCCCCTACGCAGTCTGTATGATTTCTAGATCACAGCACATAGTTTTACGTAGCGTGGATTTGTAAGAGTGAAATTTCTTATGGCAACAACGCAGATCACCGAAAAATCCGCTACGCAGGGCGGCATCCGCAATCAGGTTCACTCTCTTCTCGTTTTGCTGAAGGAGTGGATGAAACTGTTCGCGCAACTGTTCGGGTTGAGCAAATGCGGCAAAGCCCGTGCTTGGAAAATTCGCATCGGCAGAAAAGGCGCACCCACCGCAACCGCTGGAGATGCCGACCTGAACCAACTTTTGCAACGCCACCGCGACCTGCAAGACGTAGACCGGATTGCGAAACTTGCTGCCAATTATTGTCTGCCAGAAAGCGATCACTTTGCTGATCCCGCACACGTTGAAAAACTCATGCGAAGCCTGATCGCACAAAATCCGCCCTGGCTTTTCCTCGGCAAAAACGTAAACGGGCAGGGCGCACAGGGCGGAGCCGCTTCACGCGAGTTCATTTTGAGAGAACAGATTACCCGCGAGTGGAAAAACGTCACCCTCCATACCCCGCAGGATGAATGGCGCGATCTGCCCCTTGCCTCTCTGACGATACGCCCGACCAAAACAATGAATGAGGTCTGGAAAGCGCGAATGTTGGATCAAATCTTGCCGCCGGAAGTGTTGCTCGACCGACACGGGCGCGGAGAAATCTTCATTCAGTGCCGTGAGCGCAAGCG
>JACMPS010000567.1 GCA_014377395.1 Chthonomonadaceae bacterium | reverse complement strand
GCCGAACACGCGCCAACTCCACTTCATTCAGGAGGTCTGAAGAAAGGTTGCGGGCTTGCGTGGCTCTTTCACCTCGCTCAATGCTAAGTCGTTCCGCTTTAAGAGAGGTGACTCGGTTGAGGAGATTTTTGCGTTGCGCCAGAAGCGGTTTTCGCTCCTCAAGACCACACTGCGACAATCTTTCCCGCACCGTTTTCAGTTCTGCATAAAGTGTGTTCACCTGCACTTGTAGGGCTTCCCCCTCTTCGCGAAGGGTACAGAGCAAATTTTGAGCCGATTCATACGCCGTGAGTTTCGCTTCCCAATCGGTATTGAAATCAATCGTCCCAAAAAACGCCATCACTTCACGCGGCTTTTTCAGAGAGGTCAGTGTCTCCAAAATTGCCCTTTGCGTTTCCAGAACGGGTTTCCACTCTTCTGCAAATTCAGGCGCGGAAAGGGTTTTGCGCCCAAAGGTTTGTGCAAGATGCTCTGTCGGTTTCAGGCTTGTGTTTGCTTCACCGAGTGCGTCCCAGGTCGCGTATTTCATTCGCAGGATCGGGCGCATCTCCAGTTCGATTCCGGCATCACGCAACAGATCATTCATCCGTTTTGTGCGTGTGACATAAAGAGAACCCTCTTCATTAAAGACAAAGATAAATTCTTGAGCCAGCATCGAAACCAGCGAAACGGCTTTGCCCACAAGCGTGACTTCCGAGCCAAATCGTGAATTGAGGGCTTCGGCAAGTTGCGCTACGTTCTGGATCGGACTTTCAAGCGGGATTGCCACCGGGCTTTTCGTTTCGACAAACAGCACTCGCGGGGTCACACGCAGGGTTCCGCGTCCCCGCTCCGGCAACACGACATCAAAGGGTAAAGCATTTTCACCGAAGCGATCCAGCGTGTACATTCCGCTACCGTCCATCACCGAATTGTAAGCATTAAGAGCAATTTGAGAGGTTTTTGGATCCAGAAAAAGGTTCGCAAAACGGAAACGCGGCAGGTGCGAAGTCTCCGGGGTGAAGCGTAAAAGCGTAGAGGTCGCGGCGACTTCCATGTGCTGAGGGGCTTTTTGTAAAAGGAGCGTGTGAAATTGAGGGAGCAGGGATTGGAAGAGGTCGGAGAGGGAAGCGTCCGGGTTCGCCTCACAGAACTCCTGACATTGTTCAAGAATGGCGTCTGCCATGCGGTGCGCTTCGTCGTGACAACAGCCGACGGCAATCTGTTTCAGGGTTTCATCAAATGCCCATTTCAGCGTTTTGAGAATGCCTTCTCCCACTTCATGCAACGGCAATTGACTGACGATCAAGTCACGAGAACCTGTATAAACCAGCCCACGCCACCCCCAGGCTTCCGTAATTTCGTCCAGATAATCTTGTCGGGAAGCACCATGCGCTTTCACGGCACGCTCAAATCCGACGCCGTACTTTACGAAATCATGCCGCGTGGGATACGTTTCCGAGCCAAACAAAGCCGAAATCTCACCTGCCGCAGACCACAGATCACGAGTCGTGCCACCATTGTGCGGAATAAGGGCAAATTCGTTGTTCATCTCTGTCGAACGCAAATTCGCTTTCGCAAAATAGTCGGTGTCATGTACCCCGGCGATCAGTTTACCACCGAGGTTTTCCTGCTCCAACACCTGCGACAAGACCGCTTTCACGGGTTCGTCCCAGAAGACGGACTGCCCCAGAGCCAGAAACGAAGAGTCAGGAAACTGTTCGCGCAATAGAGCGAGGGTATGACGGCGCATCAGAAGATTCGGATTGTTTTGCGGGGCGACCTGAGACGACATGGACGGCTCTCTCCAGAGTAAATAGGTATGACGGGGTATCCTGCACTACGTCTTATTCTCTCTTGCAGTTCCGATTTCGAGGGCAAGCTGATAAAGAATGACATGAGAGGATCAAAATAAAGACGTTCCCTGTATGATGCAAAGTAATTTTCACGGCTCCTCTGTCAGTCGCCAAAGGGTTGCTTCTCCCGCAGAAGCCAACCGCGCATCATTGACGATGCCACTGTCAATTAGCATCAGTCCAAACATCACTGCCCACCCCTTTGCACGAAGCCAGGTCGCTCCAGACGTGTCCCCATAGGATTGCATCGCTCTTAAACGCGAAGTCACATCGGGGAGCAGAGTCCAGATCGCCGCAAGGTCAGTTGCCCTGTCGCCTTGAGCAAGATCGCCCCAATCAATGACAGCGCAAAAAGCACCGTGTTTCACCAGCACATTGCGAGAATGTAAATCCCCATGAATCCAGGTTGGCGCAACATCAAGGGGTGCATTCAGTGCTTGATTCCAAATCTCTCGCACTTCTTGAGTTACACAATCGGTGAGCCGTCCCACTCTCTCGAAACGCTCTTCTGTAACGGACAGGCGCTGGCGTAGTGGGACTCCACGATAGGGATTAAGTGGTAGGTCTGTCGGAGCCGGAAGATGCAATGCACGTAAAAAGGCGGAGAGCACAGGTCCCTGATCCGCGTTTGGTTTTGCAAGATCGGAAGGGTTTCCCGGAAACCAGGGGACGACACTCCAGTGCCAGGGATAGCCACAACCGGGTACACCCAGGCGCAACGGCACTGGAATGGGAAGAGGCAGGTGAGGAGCAATCTCCGGTAGCCACCTCTGTTCATGTTTGATCAAAATTGCGGCGGCACTTCGGCGGGGCAGACGAACCGCAAGTTTGTCTCCTAAACGCAAGAGCATATTGTCCCAACCCGACTCTCCTGCATGAAGAGGCAAATTCGCCAGGTCGGGGTGTTGCTGCAAAAGCAAACTCCGCACCAACACCACATCAATTTCAATTTCCGAGGACGGCGTTCCTGCACTCATTTCAGCAACGGAAATCGGTTTATCTACGCTCATGGAAGCTCCTGCAAACCCGAATCGCCGCTTAATGGTTATTCAACCTCGATCAGGTGATGACGGACAAGGCTATTTTGCCCTCTCAAAAAAGACATTCCGAGAGGGCAAAAACAGAGGTCAAGTCAACTGCAATTTCTACAGAAGAGAGCGCAACACGTACTGCAAGATACCGCCATTCAGGTAATACTCTACCTCTTTCGGGGTGTCAATGCGAACCGTTGCCGAAAACTCTTTCGTGCTACCGTCATGGTTTGCCGCCTTCACCGTCAGGGTACGACCCCCCTCAAAGTTCGTCGCAATCGCATCGGACAAGCCCACCACCTCAAAGGTTTCGTGTCCGCTCAGTCCCAGCGAATCTACCGCTTCGTCAGGCAAAAATTGGAGCGGCAAAATCCCCATACCCACAAGATTGGATCGGTGGATGCGCTCATAACTCTCGGCAATGACCGCCTTCACCCCCTGGAAATAGGGACCCTTTGCCGCCCAGTCACGTGAAGAACCGGAGCCGTATTCTTTTCCGGCAAGAATGATGGTGGGGGTTCCGCTCTCCTTGTAGAGCATTGCCGCGTCGAAAATGCTCATCACTTCACCTGTCGGCAGGTAGGTTGTTACGCCGCCTTCGGTTCCCGGCGCGAGGCTGTTTTTGATTCGCACATTCGCAAACGTGCCGCGTACCATCACCTCATCATGCCCCCGGCGGGAGCCATAGGAATTATAGTCCTTCGCCTCGACGCCGCGCGCACTGAGATACTTGCCCGCAGGGGACGCCGCCTTGATGCCACCCGCCGGAGAAATGTGATCCGTCGTAATCGAGTCTCCAAGCACCGCAAGAACGGCGGCTCCCGTGATCTCACCTACTCGTGTCGGAGCCTCTTTCGTCATGCCCTCGAAATAGGGCGGAAGTTTTACGTAGGTTGAGTTTGCATCCCACCCGAATAGGTCTCCCTCGGTGGATTGAACCGCTCTCCAATTTTCATCACCCGTGAAGACACTCGCGTAATTGTCCCGGTACATTTCGGCGTCAATGGATTTCTCAATGACCGAAGCCACCTCCGCTTGCGTGGGCCAGATATGTCGCAGATAAACGTCGTTGCCGTCTTTGTCCTGCCCCAGTGGGTCATTAAACGGATCCCAGTTCATTGTTCCGGCAAGCGCGTAAGCGACGACAAGGGGAGGCGACATCAGGAAATTGGCACGGACTTCCTGCTGAATACGTCCCTCGAAGTTGCGGTTTCCGGAAAGCACGGACGCCACCACAAGTTTGTTCGTGACAACGGCATCCGAGATATTCTGCGGAAGCGGTCCCGAATTTCCGATGCACGTCATGCACCCGTAGCCCACCGTATTAAAGCGCAAAGCATCAAGCGACTCGGTCAATCCGGCTCTGTCGAGGTAGCGTGTCACCACACGCGAACCGGGCGCAAGAGAGGTCTTCACCCAGGGTTTCGTTTGCAGTCCGAGTGCCACAGCTTTCTGTGCAAGCAATCCCGCCGCCACCATGACGGAAGGATTGGAGGTATTCGTACAGCTCGTGATTGAGGCAATGACAATTGAGCCGTCCACGAGCGCGTAATCCGTTCCCGCAACTTGTGCCTTTGTTGCGACTGCCGTTCCACTCACGCTGCCGGACGTGGAGAGTGCGGGCAGGGCTTCGGCAAAAGCGCGGCTTGCCCCGGAAAGCAAAATCCGGTCTTGAGGGCGGCGTGGACCCGCAAGGCTTGGCTCAACGGTGTTGAGATCAAGTTCGAGCGTGTCGGTGTACAGGGCTTCCGGCGAGTTCGGAGTATGAAAAAGTCCCTGCGCCTTGCAGTAGACTTCAACAAGCGCAATTTGTTCCGTGCTCCGCCCGGAGACGCGGAGGTAGCGGAGGGTTTCGTTATCCACCGGGAAAATACCGCACGTCGCACCGTATTCAGGTGCCATGTTCGCAATTGTCGCACGATCCGCAAGGGGCAGAGTCGCAAGTCCCGATCCGTAAAACTCGACGAATTTCCCTACGACGCCCTTTTTGCGGAGCATTTCGGTCACGGTCAACACGAGATCGGTAGCGGTGGAGCCTTCCGGCAAAGCATTGATCAACTTAAAGCCAACGACTTGCGGAATCAACATCGAGACGGGCTGACCCAGCATTGCCGCCTCCGCCTCAATGCCGCCAACGCCCCAACCCAACACGCCGAGACCGTTAATCATCGTGGTGTGTGAGTCAGTACCCACGAGGGTATCCGGGTAAACAACGGGGAGTTCCTGCCCCACGCCATCTTTTGTGAAGACGACACGCGCCAGATACTCCAGATTCACCTGATGCACGATTCCGGTGCTTGGCGGAACCACCTTAAAGTTCGTAAACGCTTTTTGCCCCCACTTGAGAAAGGCATAGCGCTCAGCGTTGCGCTCGAATTCCAGCATCACGTTCAAGTCAATGGAACTATCCGAGCCAAACGAGTCCACCTGTACCGAGTGATCAATCACGAGTTCGACGGGCTGAAGCGGATTGATCTTTTTGGGGTCTCCGCCGAGTTTTGCCATTGCCTCGCGCATCGCGGCAAGGTCTACTACGCAGGGCACGCCCGTGAAATCTTGCAACAGCACACGCGCCGGAGTATAGGCGATTTCGTGCGCGGGGGTTGCGTTTGCGTCCCACGTGGAAAGAAAACGAATGTCGTTCGCCGTAACGCTCACGCCGTCTTCATTGCGAAGCAAGTTTTCGAGTAGGATTTTCAGGCAGTAGGGCAGGCGGGAGATGTCGTAGCCTCCTGCAGTCATGGCGTCTAGACGGAAATAGGTGAAGGGGGTGGAGCCGACATTCAGCGTCGCTTTTGCTCCAAAACTGTTTGTGTTACTCATGATTAGATGGGTTCTCCTGACGAGGGGTAGGGCTTAAAGACTTCTTTAGTTTACCGTTTGACGCCCGGGAAAGCAAATTAGACTTTGGTATGCCGGGTATGCACAGTAAGCATAGAGCGAAGCCTTTGCGTATCCCTGTTTTCGCTTTAGATTTAGATGACGTAAGTGGCGAAAATTTATTCCTGTTCGGAAAAGAAGGAGAGAACCGCAACCTTCTCTTTTGCATCTAAGACAGGGATGAAGCCGTCCTCCCCATATCCGGTGAGACGCCAATATTTACCTTCCCTCAAATCGGAATGAACAAAAATACGCCTTGTTCGCGACATCAACCACCCAGTAAATGGCGATCCCGGCACGAGCATAGAGATACATCTTAGCCGTGAGATCGTTACGCAGGGTTTCATCAGAAACTTCAACGACAAGCCGCACTTCTGTAGGATCAGGCGCAACACTGCGATAACTCTTGCAAGGACTTTTGAGTACGGCAAGATCAGGCTCGGGGTCATTGAACTCTCGGTCTCGAACCGACACTTCAATCGGCATCCGAGCCTGAACGTAATCCTGCCCAAAAAGCCGCGTGAGGCAGTCCGTAATTTCAAGCAGTGTAAGGATACAAAGACGTTTCGGTGACATTTTAATCAGAACTTCCCCCGCAATGAGTTTGTAGCGTGGGGGCAACATCCCCATTTCTCCGAGACGAGAGCAGGCGGCACGGCTAAGTTGAAGCCGATGCGGGTTGACTTCGTAGGGTTGTGCGCGAACAGAAAACACAGTCAATCTCCTTTCGGATACTACAGACTCTCTTTATAAATGCACCTTTGCAAATTTCGGGGAGAGAGGACAATCTTCATTCCCCGCGCTTAATTTCCCTCTCTCATCCCTCGGACAGCGCGAACAAAAAGCAGTTTGATTTCAGCGTCTCAGCCGCTTGTCATGCTGAGTGAGTGCGTCCACTGCGCTCATAAAGCCCGATCAGCGCGTCGTAAATCTGTTGTGGCTGAGCGCGCTTTCTCCGGCGCACAGCGAAAGCGCGTTCAGGGATTACGGTTTTGGAGGGAACAGGCTCGCTATCGAAAGCGACTCGGAGCCGCCTTCGATAAGAATAGTCCCCGTTTCTGCAATCTCTTCCCGGCGGGTGTATTCGCCTTCCTCCGGCTCGGAAAGAGCGAATAAACGTCGCTCATTCACATCAATGATCCAGTAAAGCGGAACCCCGGCACGAGCAAAAAGTCGGGCTTTAGTCGTCAGATCGGAGGCGAGCGTTGAGTCAGAAACCTCGACGAGAAGTTTCATATCCGAGGCTTGCGGGTGCGTATAGGGTAAGGTACGAAAGGATTGCTTGAGCAAAACAAGGTCAGGAATCGGAAAGTTATGTACCGCGTCTTCTCCCATGATCTCCATGGGCATCTGCGATTGAACAAACTCTGCCCCAAAAAGTTGGATCATACGTATCGTAAGTTCCATGAGTGTGTAGGCATGAGGACGATGATAGGGCATGGCTTCAATGATTTCCCCTTCAATCAATTCATAGGGTAGCGAGAGAACGCCCGTTTTTTCGATCTCTTCGCAATCCGTGCGGGAAAAAAGGCGGCGGCGCGGATTGGGGAGGGGCGCATAGGGAGCGGCTAAAGTTGTGGTCATGGTCATGGTCCTCTTTTCTGCACAGTCATACTCACGGATTTCAGCGTCTCAATCGCTTGTCGTGGCGAGCAAGTGCGAGCTCGCGGGTGCGTCCACTGCGCTCATAAAGCCCGATCAGCGCGTCGTAGATCCGCTGTGGCTGAGAGCCGCTTTCTCCGGCGCACAGCGAAAGTGCATTTAAGAACTCACGCTCCGCACCGATAACATCGCCCTGTTGAAGCCTTAAATTTCCGAAATCCTCACGCACTTCCGGGTCATACGGGTCTTGTTCCACCACCACACGCCAAAGGGGATCCGCCTTGATTTCCGGGGGCGCAAACGTTCCGAACTGCTGGAGCGCGTCGGTTGCAATCTCATAAATGTCGGCTTCCGGGTGTTCCTCGCCCAAGTCCCACTCGGTGGTTTCGGTGCAAAGCGGCAACAAACTCTGCGCTACCGACCAGTACGCCTTCACTGCTCGCTCAAATTTCTCCTGCACCCGGTAGACATCCCCAAAAAGGTACGCACAATCTCCAAACCAGGGCGTCGCTTCTCCGGCTCGATGAAAGAAATCGAGGGCTCGCTCCTCCTCGCCGCGCCAACGCTTTACACATCCGAGATGTAGCAGGGTAGTGGCGTCCTGCACGTCCCACTTGATCAGACGCTCATAAAGTTCGGCTTCGTTGCGGGGCAGTTCCCCGAAAAAGAGGGCTTCGGGAATGTCGAGAAGGCGCGAATACTCGTAGCGTTCGGCTTCTTCCTGCGTGTCGCGTTCACCTTCAAGCCAGTTGTCTTCCGTTTCGTAACGCCCGACGATGACGCAATGACGCAAAAATGCCTCGAAACTGGAGGCTACCGGGCGAACCGAACCGGTTTCCTCGTCTTGATGAGCAATAGGAATCGGTCCCAGTTGATTGGTTGGAGTGAGGTAGAAGCCGTAGGTTCCGCTTTCTCCCACGCCTTTGCCAAAAGGAAGATATTGCGGCAACATTCCGTATTCCCGCCCTTCGCCGGAAGCGATTTGTGCGAGTGAGGAAAATTCGCAGGGAGCCAGAAACGGATGTTCGAAGTGGGTGTAGAGCGTCTTAAAGTGCGTGGGCAGAGCGATTTGCCAGAACGCCTCAACCTTTTTTAGTTCTTCCAGTGCCTCTTTGTCACGCGGGTTACGAGCCATAATTTCTTCCTCTTCCGATTATCCTTTATCCGTGCGCCTCTTCTCTTCAAGCACGGAAGACAAAGAGAAAACGTACTACTGAACTAAAGTCTAACACAAAACGCCGCAAATCCTTATCGCTTACGGAAGAGCGTGAGGAAAGCCTCGTTTAAGGAAGGCGATTGACCGGGCGCGGCTCAAGCGATCTTCGTGATTTTTTAGAAGTGATTCCGTCGCCGCACTCCCTGATCGGAGTCTTGTGTGGCGGA
Organism: Chthonomonadaceae bacterium; assembly: GCA_014377395.1. Taxonomy (GTDB): domain Bacteria; phylum Armatimonadota; class Chthonomonadetes; order Chthonomonadales; family Chthonomonadaceae; genus JACMPS01. The sequence continues at coordinate 2,125 of JACMPS010000567.1, read as the reverse complement.
AATTAAGGCACTGATTACATTTTCGGACGTGCCCCCCGACTCGCCGAGTGCCTGTGCCGAAACCCAGCGTACATGACGGTTTTCGTCGTGGAGGGCATGGAGTAAAGCATTAATCACAGGCTCGGTATTTGCTTTCAGTTTTCCCAGTGCGTGTCCCGCCGCCAGACGACGACAGGGATCCTCCCCTTTTAGTTTTGTAATGAGAGCATCCAGAACCTCTCTGGAAGCCACGCCCAGGTCGCCCCGTGCCCACATTGCAGTGTCATACAGCCAGGGATATTTCGCTTCCAATGCCTTGAGTAACGCACGGATAATCTGGGGCGAGGGGTCTCCCAAATCCGCCAGTGCCGATCCTGATGCGTTTCCGACACGGGGATTTTCACAAACAAGGTCAGGAGGAGGGTGCGGTAAACCTCTCTGGAAGCCTCTGTTACACTCCCTAACATCTTTGCCGCACAGAAGCGCACCTGACTTTGCCAGTCCTCCAGCACCGTGAGTAAAAGGGCTTCGGCACCTTCAGTGCTTCTGACCAGTTCTCTCAACGTAGTCTGCGCCTCACGGGACTTCTCCCAATCTTTGCCGGACATCGTAAAAAGGAGTACGTGGATTTTCGCTTCGGTTTCAGGTTTCAGGGTCTCACCTCTTTTTAGGGCGGGTCTGGTAGGTTCCGCTAAAGTGTACCCGTTCGGTGTGATTTCCCTACCCATGTCTTTATTTCTCATTCTTTATTCGGAATATGCCGGGAAAGCGAAATTTCAGGAGGTACCTGCAAAGGTGCATAGAGAAGTGGGGCTTCCGGCTATCGAAGACAAGGGGTGCAAGCCGTGCAAGAGAGTGGAGCAAACTCATACGGAGAAAAGACAAAAAAGGGAGACACATTCCAAAATGTGCCTCCCTTAGAAAACGAAAATAGAAAGCGAAAAACAGCTGCCCAAACTAATTCTTGTGGGCATTTTTTCTTCGGCGGCGCAAAGCAATCACGCCTCCCATTCCACACAACATGATAAGACTGGCTTCCGGCGAAGGAACACCTGCGGCAATCACCGTCAACCGTGCATTGCTGGTGAAAGAGACAGAAGTGTCCCCCTTCTGTCCCATCACCGAATAAATGAACACGTAGTCTCCCAGGGGAGCATCAGAAGCGACATTGACCAGCAGTTTTCCATCATACTGATCATTCGGCGAAAAGACGGAGGGAAAATTAGAGACAAAGTCGTCGTCATTATAGGTCACAGAGGAGCCGTTGGTGGAATTATCGGGGTCTTTAATGAGGCCTGACGATCCCGTCAAAAGGTAGGAATTGTTGCTGTTGTTGAAAAGAGTTCCCGTGAACTCAAATTGCTGACCTCGGGCAATCTGCGTGACGGTTGGAGAGAGCGAAAACGTCATTTGTGCTTCGGCACTGCTCAGGGAGGCGAGCGCAAACAGAGATATAAAACTACTGACTGCAAGAGGATGACATTTCATTTCGATTTGGAGTCCTTTCATCGGGCACAACGTTTTCAGGGCTTTCATTGAAGTGCCTCCCTTAAAAACGCCGTTCGACTTATAGAGCCGATGAGGGTGGAGTGAATTTTATCCGGCAATCTCAAGCGTAGAGGGGGCTGAGAATTGTTGCATGATCGTTCAACATTCAGGATGCCGGTACTGAGAAAACTAAGTGCAATTTTCGTGCCAAGTCCTATCACCGGTCTTAAATCTGGCTTTAATCAAAGAGTGAGGGGATAATTTTCTGGAAAGAGCGGGACGGGGACTCCTGAGTTCTCATTTCTAAACTGGAAGGCGATCACGTCATTACCGGGATGGGCGTTGGTGAGCATGATCGCCTCGCGCAGCGTTCCGAGTTCATCATTTTCGGGGAGAAATGACGAGGAACGTGTCGGCGAGAAGAGGTAAGGCGGAGGCTACCATCGGAAGTAGCGTTCCGATTGCCGTCAATTCTCGCACGGCGCGAAAAGGGTGAGATCCTGAGTTTGGTGCGATCTGTGCAAGACACACGATAAACCTGTTTATCAAAATAAAGCATCGGGAAAGAGATCGAAAGACCATTTGCGTGGTGTTGATCCCTTACTTAATTTCAGTTTAACACGGTCGTCGTTAAATTTCCGTTAAAAAATAAAAAACT
>JACMPS010000566.1 GCA_014377395.1 Chthonomonadaceae bacterium | reverse complement strand
GTCAAGGCACTGGAGCCATTCGTCGCGCCGAGGATCAGCCCGGAGGCAATCGCCAGAATGAGAAATTTCGGCGAGAGGAACAGCGAAACCAGTCCAAACAGCAATCCGAACACCGGACTCATTCCGCCGTTCAAGCAAAGCAAAGCCCCGCAAATTGGTACGTTGACGATCCCGATTCCAATCCCGTAAAAGAACGCCGCGCCCCAGTTAAAGCGAGTGACATCCTTTGTCATCGCGAGCCAAATCCAGAGGCCCGTGTAGCCGAGGGTTGCACCGGGCAGAAAAAAGGCGAAAACCTTGAGGAAGGTCAACGGATTGTAGGGATTGTCCAGACCGGGGATAAACAGAATTTTTGCCCCGAACAGGATCATCAGCAAAAAGTAAACGAGAGAACACGCCACAAAATTGCAGAGTAGTCTCCACACCAGATGTAAGGGATTTGGATTTTTCATCATGATTTCTCCGCGACACGATCAAATGCCGCCTGAATCGAAGGAGTAAGTGCCATCCATTCTTCTTTGGTCATGGCGGCGGAAAGGAAAGCCGCCTCGAAAGGAGAGGGGGGCCAGTAAATGCCGCTTTCCAGAAGAGACCGGAAAAAGACGCGGAATTTGTCTCCGTCGCACTGCTTTGCGTCCTCGTAATCTCGGACTTCGCTTTGATCCGTGAAGAAGACAGTCACCATAGAGCCAACATTCTGAACGCAAACCGGAACGTCTGAGACCTTTGCAGACTGACGCATCAGGTTTGCGACGAAATCGCCGAGATCGTCCAGAAACGGGTAAATCGTCTCACGCTGTTCTTTCAGCATCGAGAGTTGTGCCAGTCCCGCCGAAACTGCTACGGGGTTTCCACTCAGAGTTCCCGCCTGATAAACGGGCCCTACAGGTGCTACCGAGTCCATGATCTCGCGTTTACCGCCGTAGGCTCCAAGCGGCAATCCGCCCCCGACGATTTTCCCCAATGTCGTCACATCGGGCGTCACGCCGAAACGCTCTTGCGCTCCGCCATAAGCCAGTCGAAAGCCTGTCATCACCTCATCGAAAATAAGGACAGAACCGTTTTCTAATGTGACTTCGCGCAAGGCTTCCAGAAATCCGGGAACGGGAGGGACACAACCCATGTTTCCGACAACCGGCTCCAGAATCACACAGGCAATCTGGTCTCCCAGTTCAGCGAAAAGATGACGAACGGCGGCAATATCGTTGTAAGGCAGAGTAAGCGTGTCGGCGGTTACGGCAAGAGGAACACCCGCGCACTCCGGCAACCCAAGCGTAGCCACACCTGAACCTGCTTTTGCAAGAAGAAAGTCAGCGTGTCCGTGATAATTTCCCTCAAATTTTACGATTTTGTCGCGCCCCGTAAAGCCTCGTGCCACCCGGATTGCGCTCATTGTTGCTTCGGTTCCTGAGGAGACCATTCGCAACTTTTCGATAGAGGGAACTGCCTCCACAATCATTTCCGCAAGGAGAAATTCGAGTTCCGTTGGCGCACCGAAAGTCGTGCCAAGCGGCAACTGATCGGCAATTGCTTTCAGGATTCGGGGGTGGGCGTGTCCAAAAATAAGGGGCCCCCATGAACCGATGCAATCGAGAAAGCGTTTGCCGTCCACGTCTACGAGGTAGGCTCCTTCACCACGCGCTATGAAAATTGGCTCTCCGCCAACTGCCCGAAACGCCCGCACAGGAGAGTTGACCCCGCCGGGAATCAACCTTTGTGACGCATCAAATAATTCTTTACTACGTGTCTGTTCCATAACACTTACCCGAAAAAGGGCTAATTCCCTCCGATAAAATCTCCGCCGACGGAAGGCGGCACCTTCTGAACAAGAGCGTTCCTTGATTTACTCAAGACAAGTCGCCATTGTCCGCTTGAGTTCTTCTTTAATACGAACTGATCGTCTACATCTTTCCCACCGGATTGATAAAGGGCTTTGCCGCTGGCACTGTCACGGATGCTGAGGGCGGCGTCAATCGAAACCAGCCCACCCGTCGTCGTTTGCTCATTGCTGAATGACCACTTTATCAGTCGCTCCGTGTAGCCACGCGACTGTTTTGCGTTTTTTTCGTAAGTGCTTTGCGTCGGAAAAAAGTTTTGTTTGTCGTCGGCGGACACCAGTTCATACTGTTTCTCAACGTTTCCCGCTTTGACCGCCTGTAGGTACTCGCCGAGAACGTAGCCCGGTGAGGCTTTGTTGATAACGAAATAATAGCGAACCGCATAAGCGATTACCGCCACTACCGCGATCATGACGATCAATTCCGAAAACTGTATCTTCATTCCATTACGTTCGCGCACCTTTGTGCGTCTCACTACCCTCGCCATTTCGTCACGCCCTTCCGCAAAAACAGGTTGTTCTTTTCTGTACTTCTATGTTACCATTAACCGCGCTAAAATAAAGGGGCTTTGTCACCGCCCTAACCCGTTTACCAAAAATGAAGGATTGCAAAACTCGCATGAAACAATTGATGAAACGCCTTGTCCCGCGTCCTCTCTGGAACTTTGTGCGCTCAACCCGAAATGAAGTCCGTTTTCAGTCGGCACTCAAGGAATTTACGGATAATCCGCAAAAGAGTCTTTCCCCGCAAAGTGATGTTTTGCCTCGCTTGATTGCCGGGTGGGGAAACGAAGGCTGGTCGGCATTGAGCGAATATCTCGTTGCTTCTTTGAGAGCGGTCAATGAGTTAGACGGGGACACACTCGAATGCGGTTCCGGCTTGACGACGGTACTCATGGGAATTATTGCACAGAAAAACGGCACGAGAATCTGGACGCTGGAGCACCACGCGCAATGGGGAGATCGAGTAGGACGTGCCTTAAAGCGGAATAACATTACTTCGGTGACACTCTGCGCCAGCCCCTTAAAGGATTACGGCGCGTATGCGTGGTACAATCCGCCGCTCAATGCGATGCCGGATTGGTTTGCGCTTGTGGTCTGTGACGGCCCCCCAACAGATACAAAAGACGGGCGATTTGGGCTACTTCCCGTGATGAGAGCAAAATTAAAAGCCGGAACCGTTATTTTGTTGGATGACGCGATCCGTGAGGAAGAGCAGGAGATTGCGGCGCGATGGGCGAAAGAGTTAGGCGTCGAGGTGCAGATGCTCGGCTCCGAAAAGCCTTACATTCGCCTTCGATTGTGATTGAGAGTGATTTACGCTCAATGATCGGCGAAAGGAAAACCCCGTCACAATGAAAAACTTTCACTATCCTCTGCTTCTTACATTCGGACTCCTTTTCGGGCATTCTGCTTCATTGGCACGATCAGGGAAGCCCGAAAAGAAATCAAACCAATACGTCTTCAAGCGGCTTTTTCATAAAGGGGATGTCGTTCGCTATCGCATTACTTCCACGATGAAGCACAGTGATAATTCGGAACTTCTCAATAATGAATACCTCGCCACCGAGACCGTCGAAGAGATCAAAGAGGACGGGAGTGTCATCGTCGCTGTTCACGCAGAAGCCGTAAACTCACCTGAAATCTCGGAAGCCGCCGAGAAGCCCAATCCTGATTTTAAGATTAACTATGACCGGGACGGAAATTTCGTTCCCCCTAAAACTTTGGACGCGCTTCCTGTTCAGTATTACACCACCGTTCATTATCCTGATTTTGCTTACCCCGACAAGCCTCTTAAATTCGGGGAAACGTGGAAGTTTAAGAAAAAGGGAGATGAGCGGGGGCGGGGAGAAGTGACCGGGAAGTACAAATTGGTTGGCATTGAAAAACCGGGTAAAGACCTGCCTGTAGAAACCCTTCACGCGGAAATCAAAACAAGCACGGTTCTCGGTAGTGGCGGAGAAACGCAGAGCGTTTGGAATCTCCACCTCGATGCGAAAACGGGAACGCTGGTGAAAGCGGAAATGAAGATAGACGAGTTTCCCCTTCCGCAGGAAAGAGTTAAGTGGCGCGTTGTGCGAGTGATTGAGCCGGAAACGAAGCAGGGAAAAGCAGAGTAAGATAAAAACTCACCTCGGTTCTCGTGGAGAGAAGGAAGTGAGTTTTCTTCGTAATACAGAGACTATTTTTTGCGGCGACGAGCGAGGAAAATGCCCGAAACACTCCCCGCGATCAACATTGCCCAGGTTCCCGGTTCCGGGACGGTAACAGGATTGACAAAGCGGAGCTTGATAAACTCGTTGTTGTCGGCGACACCCGGTGCGCGTCCTGAACTAAACGGATAATTGTTGTCGTTCAAGACTCCAATCGTATAAGGATCAAGTAAAACCAGGTCTTCGATGGTGACAAAAGGGAAGTCGAATTTGCCTGTGCCATTACCTGAAATGTTGTTGGGATCATTGATATTGAGCAGATCCGCCAGAAGACGCTTGGAAATAAACCCGTCTGCGTCCACATCATTGAAGTTGACGACAAAGATTTTCTTGAAGCGTGAAGCCGCCCCCTGATTGTTGTCGCGCTCTACCACCATGTACTCATGATCGCTGATAGCGGTCATGTCTCCAATCGCATTCGCGGCGGAGTCGAGTTTGTAGTTCAGCTGTTTGCCTGTGTAGGCTTTGAGAGCCAGATCAAACTCGCTAATGATCAGTTTTTGCTTGTTGGTTTCCGTTTTCAGCGGACCCTCAAGGAGCGCGTAGAGTTTCGTTCCTGCTGTGTTCAGTGCCATTCCCTCAAATCCCTTTGAGTTGGGGAGGTTGCCGGTTCCCGCGGGAATGGTCGGATTGCTGTCAGAGAAAACTCCGAGAAGAGCAATAGGGGCGTCGAGAACTTTTCCGGTTGCGTCAGTATGAAGCAGGTAGGGTCCGAACTCATCTCCGAACCAGAGCGTTCCGTCTGAGACGCGGCGCACCGACTCGGTGTCAAAATCGCTTCCGGTGAGCAAACGTCCGTTTCGGATGCTTGCGTCAACCGCGATGTTGTTGGCACCATTGGGATAATTAACGCTATCAGCGACAATCGGGAAGTTGATTTTGCGGTCGGGGTCGCTCAGGGTGATGTAGGAGTCAATCGTGATGCCGCCGGAACCGCCGTTCGCCGTCTTAAAATCAGGGCGGATATTATAGGAGCGAAGCAGAGCGTCCGCAGAGTTGCCCTTTGCACCGTAGCCATTATCCTGCATCACGAGGAAACTGCCGTCTCCATTGTCCAGTACCGCAGAAAAGCCCTGTACGGGCTGACTTGAAAAAGGCACGGTAAGCCCATTCGCCCCGGTGATGAACTGTCCGGAAACGGGGCCCGGCAAAAATGTGGCAGAGGGCAGGATAGCACGAGCGATCAGAGTTTGTGCGGAGGCGACTAAGCCTCCACTAAAGCCAACGCCGACAGCGCAAGCAAAAGCGGTCAGAGACAAACGGTTAAAATTCTTCAAGGTGATCTCCTTCGTTGAGGGGAGTTAAATACTACTCAGGGATATTTCGGTCTACGCTCCTTGAGGGTAGCACGGAACCGAAAAGAGAGCCTCGCTTTTTGCAGACCTTAACCGAAGTTTAATCAAGATTTAATGTCACCTTAATCTAAAGACGGAAACAGGCTGGTTTCGCTTGACTTTCTGCCCCTCGCGCTTCCATAATCACTTTGCTCGGCATTGCATGAATGCCTCTTTCATTTTACTTCCATAGAGAACTCCCACAAAGAACGGAAAAACAAAAATGTCGAAGAAGACCCTGTGTCTTTCGCTTCTAGCCTTCACGTTTGCTCTCTCGCCACAAATCTCTCTCGCACAGAGAGAACGAACGCGCATTGACGATGGGTGGAAATTTGCCCTCGGAGACGTGTCGGGCTATAACGGCAACACGATTACGGGCTGGCAATGGCAACCCACACAAAAAGGGACGGAACTCGGCTCTCTGCCGAACAACTGGAAAGCCGTGGCTCCGGGGCAGGACGTGTTCAATCGTCAGCGCGGATTTGCATGGTTTAAGACCACGTTGCCCTCTGTTGCCAAAAGCGGGCGCGTCCTACATTTCTCCGATGTGGACGATAACGCAACCGTTTATCTAAACGGCAAGTTGCTGAAAACGCACATCGGGTGGGGACAAGCCTTCGATGTTCCGCTCGACTCCGCCTGGAGAGTCGAAAGAGAAAATGTGCTGTCCGTGCTTGTCGAAAACACGGACAACACGGGCGGAATCGGTGAAGCGACACTTGGTATTCAATCCTCCGAAGAAGTTGCGCAAGAAGGTGCCGCGTCCGTCGGCTATGATGACTCGAAATGGCGCAACGTTCATCTGCCCCATGACTTTGTCGTAGAAGGAGAGTTCACGCCGAAGGGAGATGTTTCGCACGGCTCTCTGCTCGGAAATGTCGGGTGGTATCGCCGCACGTTCGATTTGCCTGCAAAGGACAAAGGGAAGTCGCTCTGGATTGACTTCGACGGCGTGTACCGCAACAGTGAGGTGTGGCTAAACGGGCATTACCTCGGCAAACACCCCTCCGGCTACATCGGTTTCCGCTACGACCTGACAAAGTTTGCAAACTACGGCGGGAAAAATACGCTCGCTGTTCGCGCTGACGCCCGCAGTTTCGAGGGTTGGTGGTATGAGGGCGGCGGGATTTATCGTCACGTCTGGCTCAACAAGGCAAACCCGCTCCACATCGCCCCCGACAGCGTTGTCGTCAAAAGCAAGGTTGAGGGGGAGACCGCCACACTCACCCTTGACCTCACCATTGAGTACGCTCCTCAGCCGACAGGAAGCGCGGCTACCAATTATAGTGGGATCGCCGAAGTGATTGATCCAAAAGGGCAACTGCAAGCAACACTTAAATTCTCCGGCAAATCGGGTGGAAATCAATATATGCCGATCTCGACCCGGATCAAGATTGGAAGTCCTTCGCTCTGGTCAATCGAAAGCCCAAACCTTTATCGCTTTGTGATTCACCTCCAGAAAAACGGGAAAGAGATTGATCGCGTCACGCAAAACTTTGGCATTCGCACGGTGCGCTTTGACGTTGAAAAGGGTCTGTTCCTCAATGGCAAGCCCGTCAAGATTCAGGGAACGTGCAATCATCAGGACTTCGCCGGGGTGGGGGTCGCGATGCCCGACAGTCTTCTCGAATGGCGCATCAGACGCTTGAAGGAGATGGGTTCCAACGCCTATCGCTGTTCGCACAATCCTCCTGCGGCGGAACTTCTCGACGCCTGTGATCGGCTTGGAATGATTGTGATGGACGAAACCCGCAATCTCGGCGATTATGCGGGCGGCGCGAAAACCCCTCCCGGCACAAAGTTCGACGACCTCTCCGACCTGAGAGCGATGATCGTGCGTGACCGAAATCACCCCAGCATTATCATGTGGAGTATGTGCAACGAAGAGCCGCTTCAGGGATCTCCCGAAGGCGGACTTATCTTTGAGGCAATGCGAAAAGTCACCCTTGACCTTGATCCGACGCGCCCCGTCACTGCCGCGATGAACGGCGGGTGGGGAGGCGGCTTTTCCTTCTATCAGGACTTGCAGGGGGTCAATTACAGTGTCGGCGTTTACGATGGCGTTCACAAAGCCCTGCCCCATCAGCCGATGTACGGAAGCGAAACCGCTTCCGAAGTCGGAACACGCGGCGAGTACGTCAATGACCCACAAAAGGGCTACGTCAGTGCCTACAGCGTGAACGCACCGAGTTGGGCGCAGACTAGTGAGGTCGCGTGGAAAGCCCTTGCAGAGCGTGACTTTATGGCGGGTGGTTACGTTTGGACAGGCTTTGACTACAAAGGCGAACCGACTCCTTATGGTTGGCCCTGCATCAATTCTCACTTCGGAATCCTGGATATGTGTGGCTTCCCGAAAGACGCTTACTATTACTATCAGTCGTGGTGGGGCGATAAACCTGTTGTTCATGTCTTCCCGCACTGGAACTGGGCGGGCAGCGAAGGCAAGCCGATTGACGTGTGGGTGCACAGCAACGCCGAGACGGTGGAATTGTTTCTCAATGGCAAATCATTAGGAAGCAAAGCCGTTCCAAAATGGAGCCATGTCGAGTGGAAGGTTCCCTACAGTCCCGGCAAACTGGAAGCGAAAGGCTTTCGTGACGGCAAACTCATCGCCGCCGACACAGTGGAGACGACGGATGCACCGACGCAAATCCACCTCTCCACCGACTCGAAAGGCTTGAAAGCCGACGGCGAGGACGTGGCAATGATCACAGTTTCCCTTCTCGATGCAAAGGGGCGCGTTGTTCCTTTCGCGGACAATGGGGTGAGTTTCGAGATCGTTGGCGCGGGAACCTTAGCCGGAGTGGGGAATGGCGATCCGAGCAGTCACGAACCCGACAAAGCCCTTCAACGTAAAGCGTTTCACGGCTTGTGCATGGCAGTCATTCAGGCAGGCGAGAAAGGCGGCATTCTCACGCTGAAAGCCACCTCGCCAGGACTAAAAGGAGCAATTGTGAGTGTACGGGTGAGATAACCTAACCCCCAACCCTCCATCCATCAAACCTTCGGTTTCTGCCCTCATACGCTCGCTACTCCCCCTCTCCCGGATTTTAGGGGAGGGGGTCGGGGGGTGGGGGCAGGGATCAGGTTACGCCGCCCGCTTCAACTCAACCGTCTCTTCGGTGACTTCAAGGAGGGAAAGGCGCGGGTTCGCCTCGTGCGTCACCTTGATTACCTTCGATCCTTTCG
>JACMPS010000565.1 GCA_014377395.1 Chthonomonadaceae bacterium | reverse complement strand
GACATTCCCTGACTGGAAAAATTGCCAATGACGAGGCTTTCTTTCCCCGTGCGGTCATAATCGCAGGAGTCGATTCCCATGGCTCCACGAGCGACACCGTTGTCGGGAACCGCCATACCCTGCTCGACACCGACCTCCTTGAACTTGCCGTTTTTCAAGTTTTCATAGAGGTAATTCGGCTCGGTATCGTTGGAAATCGCAATGTCGGGGTAGCCGTCATTGTTGTAATCACAAATCACGACACCGAGAGATTTCCCCTGTAAGGCTCTTCCCTCTGAGTTTGTACGTAAACCGGAATTTGCCGCAGTTTCCTTGAATTTTCCATTGCCTTCATTATGATAAAGCGTTACGGGTTCGCCCACGTACTGCTGGGGCGTGCCATAGGTGAGGTGGCTATTACGGGGAAACGGAATGTCAGTGGCGGGCGACCACTTGATATAGTGTGCAACGACTAAATCGAGCTTGCCGTCCTTGTCGTAGTCAAGCCACGCGCACGAGGTACTCCAGCCGCCATCTTTCGTTCCCGATGCTACTGTCACGTCCGTAAAAGTACCGTTGCCATTATTGTGAAGCAGATAGTTGCGTCCCACCCCCGTGATATAGAGATCGGGATGCCCGTCGTTGTCATAATCCCCGACGCAAACGCCCATTCCGTACATCGGGATTGCCAGCCCTGCCTTTTCGGTCACGTCCTCGAACTTTCCGTTACCGAGATTATGATAAAGTTTCCCGGTGACGGTTTTTGGTAGTCCCTCAGTCTGAACCGACTTCGCGCCCTTTTTTTCCGCCTCTGTCCATTCACGCGAATTGACGAAAAAAAGGTCTTGCAATCCGTCGCCGTCATAATCTATCCAGGCAAGTCCGCTTCCCATTGTCTCCGGCAACCACTTTTTGTCGGAGGCTCCACTAACGTGCTTGAAATCAATCCCCGCCGCCTTTGTCACCTCTTCCAGCGTCACACCTACTGGGGCTTTTAGTTCCAGAGTCTCCACTTTTGTCGGAGGTGCAACGACCTCCTTGGGCTTGCAACCAGAGAGTACAAGGAGAAGCGTGAGCATCGTCGCTCGTTGAACCGTCATTCTTTTATTCATAAATAAACTCATTTTGGAGAGATAATCCTCACCCCAATCGGGGAGTAAACCTAAAGAGCAAAATTGGAACCCTCACCCCAATCCCTCTCCCTTGTCCCCTCGCAAGCGAGGAGGGAGAAAGGTTGAGGTGAGGGTTCCTGCTTTTTGATCAGACTTGTCAGTCAAAGCATGGTTTTTCTATCGCCGCACTTCGAGTGCAACATTCGCTCTTTCGGGCTTGCCCGCCACGTTGCGGGCGATGCCGGATTGAAGCCGCTTTTCGGCGCGTCGCTTCTCGAACTCGAGAAGCCACTGCGGTTTCGCTCGTGGCACTCCGTCTCCGATTTCGTGGATCGGTTGCGCCAGTTTGTTATCAATCGGGTGCGCGGCACGGTACATTCCGCTCAGTCGGGTCGAAGTTTCGTCCGCCTTAAAGCGCTTGTAAAGTTGTTCGTGAACCGCCGCTGTTTTCAGATCGCCCTTTGCCCGGAAGCATCGCATCAGGTTGTAGTGAGCGGAAATATCTTCCGGCTCGATTTCCAGACTGTGCTTGAAATGTTCGCAAGCCTCTTCGTATTTGCCGAGGCGGAACAGAATGATCCCCGTTAAGTTACGAATGTTGCGGTCATCAGGGAATACTTCACGTACCTGCGCCAATGTCGTGAGTGCGGCATCCAACTCACCTGAGTCGAACTGCGACTGCGCGTAGAAGTTTTGTGCGCGTGCCTTCTGGTATTTCGTCATTGGGGTTGGCTTCGCGTCATAAAGCGAAAACGCTTTCAGCAGGGCGGTTTGCGCCGCCTGAGTGTCGCGCTCGGCTTGCTTCACACGCCCGATATTGACGTAGGCTTCGGGCCACTTGGGAGAGAGTTGTGTCGCAACCGTGAAGGCGTTTGTCGCACTTCGCAAATCGCCCTGCAACAGCAATCCGATTCCGTAGTCGTTCCAGCGAATCCGATCTTTCTTCTCGTCGCCGGGAGTGACGGGAGAACTAAGCGACTCTTTTTCGCCGACAACGGGCAACGTGATTTTGTCTTCGCAGAGAACAGTGATCGGCAAAATCGGAACATCTTTGACCAATCCTGAAACCGTGTCGAGGTTTGCATCGAAGAAGATTTCGCGGTCATCGAAGCCATGCCCGACAAGCCCCTCTGTTTTGCCTTTTCCGATTCCCAGAGGAACCTCCGCATCGCTTCCATACGGGTTGCCGGATTTTCCTGCCTTGTAAATAGCGGAGGCGAGTTCGGGCTTAGGCTCGGCGGCGGTGCGTCCCGCGTACATGAAGAAGTTATTGAACCAGTCGAATTTACGGTAGTTTAGACGTGCCGTCAGGGTCACGCGCTTTCCAATATCTTTCGGGATTTTCAGGCGATAGTGAACCACGTCCGCCGCTCCGGGCGGAATGACTTTCGCGTAGGCGACACCACGAATCGCCCACACATTGCGCTTGTCAATTCGCTTGCCGTGTGCATCCACGAGAACCGAGCGGTACTTTTCCGCTCCCTCGTCTGTGGGGCCGTCTTTCCATTGCAGGTTGCCGCTATGGTAGAACACGCGCCCAGTTTCGTCTTCGGCAGTGAGTTCCACCCATATATCCAGCGCGTCAATCGTGCCGCCGGGGAACGAATGACCGAGTTTTTTAGTTCTAATCACCACATCAATCAGCGGGTTCTCGCCGCGTTTCAGCACGGCTCCAATTCCACCCCGGTTCAACGGTGCGGTCAGTGTGTCCTCAACAAAAGGTGAATTTTGCGCGACAACGGCTCCACTTGAGTTGCCGTTTGTATTCAGTGCGACAGGGGCATCGGCATTGAGGGCAGGGCGAATGGCTTTGACCGCCGGGGGCTTTTTGGCTCCGGCTTTGGGACGTCTAATCCCGAAAATGTCAATGGACATGGCACCATCGGTCAGAAATTTCTGTGTAGCTTCGAGTTGTGCCTTATCGTGATAAACCGAAGCAATCGCCGTGTTCCCACCGGGAAAACGATGCGATTTCACAAAGCCGTCTTTGTTGGCGGCGTCATTAGAAGCAACTTTCGGCATATGGCAATCCGCACACTTCTTAAAGGCGGGCTGTCCTGTTTTCTCGTCCATCGGATAGTAAAATGAAGCGGCTCCCTGCCCGGAAACGCCGGAACCCTGCCAGGTGTCATACTCGTTCTGACCGCGCACCCAACGATAATCGTTGACAGGCTTGTCGAGATGAACCTTGTGGCAGGACGCGCAGAATTTCGCCGTTTCGTCTTTGTGGAAGCCGCGCAAGAATGTCTTTTTATGAGGTTCCGGGGCAAGGCGCGTCAGGAAGTTATGCACGGACTTCGCGGCGGGATTGTCCGAGAGCAGGTATTTGTGCATGGGGGGGTAGTCGGCAGTAAAATCAGAATTGCCCATCGTTGACTTCACATGAACAATCGAGTGACACGCTGCACACCCGATTCCCGCGTGTGCGTTCGGGTTTTCTTCGGCGGGGAAATCCTGTGTTTTCATCGGGCGATCAAAGCGAGATTTGCCGGGGTTTTTCGGGTCTTCGGTTTGCAGTACCGCCATGTCGTGACAGCCGCCGCACCATTTCGTTGGCTTTGTACCGACAACTTCCTGCCCATATTCAATGGATTTTCGGTACCATTGATTGTTGAAGGAGGAGCGATGATGCGCCGATGAGTCCCACTGTGCCGTGACATCGGGGTGACACCCGGCAACGCCGCAGGATTTCGAGTCGGTGTAATACTCGGAGGGCATAAAGCGGTCGCCCTCGGTTTGCACGGAGGCAGGGAAAAACTTTCCGTTTACACCGCCGCCTTCATCGACAGGAATCATCGGGGGCAAAAGCGGGTTTCTGATTTTTCTATCGGTGGAGGGCGCGTAAATTGTGTAAGCAAGCATCGCCACAAAAGGAAGCGCAAATGCAAGTCCCATGCGGGTGACGGAGCGCAGTTGTTTTCGCTCGACGGCTTCACGTGATTTTGCGTGTTTCGCTTTTAGCCAGAGATAGGGCAACCCGGTGACGAGAAGACCCGCCGTTGAAATGTCGTGAACTAATCTTAGGGCAGGACGAACGTTCAGCGACAACCACCCAAATCCGATTCCGAGAAACAACACTCCGGTGAGAAGACAAATAGCAAGCGAAATACCGAACAAACCTCCCCAGAAAGCGGTTGCACCCCTACGCTCTTTTAAGGCGGTAATGAAGGCGCGGGTGCGTTGCAGGGTGAAGAGGAACGCGAGCAGTCCAAGCAGGAGGTGCGCCAGCAACAGCCCTTCGTAGGAGAACGCGGAAAGTTCGACACGCGGGGGCCCCGAAGCGCGATTGGCGATAAAGAGGTAGCCGGAACTCAACATCATGCCCACAATCGTGAGCGGCAGAAGAAGTTGGGAAAGCGAAGCGAAAATGCCCTTTCGCTCTTTTTTGATCTCGGAGGAGAAGGATTCATCGTTCAAAGTGATTGTACTCATTATAATTTCTCGCCATTTTAGAGCAGTCGAACAAGCCGAATAATTTAAGGAAAATAAATGCGATAGGGGGCAATACTCAGTCATTTTATCCGTGAAGGCTTAAAGAGAGATTAAACGGAGATTAAAATAATTTAATCTGTTCTCTTTTCTCCCCTTTTGCTTATTTCTTAACAAAACTTTAACATAGGCTTAATATCCCGTTAAGAAGTCTGTGGCATACTCCCAGTTGTTTATAACAAAACCAACGAGTATTGAGAGACCCTCCTTTTGCCCCGATCCTGAGAAAATCGGGGTGATTTTTTGTCTTTCTCCCTCTGTTCCTTCTTAAACATAGCTCAATGAAGACAGGAATCCCCCTCTATCTTGTCTAATTTACCGAGGACAAAGGAGCAAAACGGTGTTGCTCTTTTCCACTTATCTTTATTGAGGAGACGAATTAATCATGGCAGTTACTCAGGGCAGAGCCGCGTTGCTGATCGAACCGGGAAAGCCGGTGGTTGTGGAAGACATTGAGGTAGACGCGCCCGGTGCAGAGGAGGTGTTGGTACGCATTGTGGCGAGTGGCGTGTGTCATACCGACCTCACGATCAAAAACCAGAACGGTGCAGGAATGAAGTTTCCCATTGTTCTCGGTCACGAAGGCGCGGGCTTTGTGGAGCAGGTCGGCGAAAGCGTCACGCATCTCAAAATCGGAGACCCTGTTGTGATCGCCTATCGCGCTCCCTGCGAGAAGTGTCCTGCCTGTCGGCGAGGTGATCCCCGCCATTGCTACGCGGCGTTGCGTCCCGGCTTACGCATCAAACGGAAATCTACAGGGGAAGTCTGCTCACAGGTTTTGCGGTGCGGCACGTTTTCCACGCATACGGTTGTCCACAGCAAAGCCGCCATTAAGATGCCTGCCGAAATGCCTCTTGACAAAGCCTGCCTGATCGCGTGTGGCGTGATTACGGGGGTTGGGGCAACGATGAACACCGTCAAAGTATTTCCCGGCGCTTCCGTCGCGGTTGTTGGGTGCGGCGGCGTAGGTCTGAGTGTGATCCAGGGAGCAAAACTTGCCCATGCAAAACGGATTATCGCGGTTGACGTGAACCCTACCAAATTGCAATGGGCAAAGGATTACGGGGCGACCCACACGGTAAACGCGCTTGACGGAGACCCGGTGAAAGCCGTTCGGGACCTTGTGACGGATGACTGGCCCGGCTATGAAGGCGGCGTGGATTTTGCGTTTGAGGCAACGGGGCTAATGCGTTGTATTGAGCAGTGTGTCCGCATGGTCAACTACAACGGCACAGCGGTCAATATCGGCTTTCCCGGTTCAGAGGATACGGTGACGCTGAACATCGGCAACATTGACACCGGGGTTTACTGGAACAAAGTCAATCTTTCGGTGTGTCATGCCGGGGACACCTTGCCCGCAACGGATTTTCCGCTCATGGCGCAATATTACCTGAACGGCGAACTCAAACTCGACGAAATGATCTCTCGCGTGATCGGTCTTGACGACGTGGAAGCCGCTTTCCACGAAATGGAAACGGGCAACGTGATTCGTTCCGTGATTAGATTCGACTGAAACAGAGGTTTACGTTCGGAGAATGGGGTAAGGGTTAGTGGTCTGCCGTGACTGCCGCCCTTTGCCCCATTATTGTTTTGCTCTTGTAAATCCCTCTGCAAATCAGGATGAATCAAGAGGTTCCGGCTTCCCTCCTCTCCCTGGCAACCAGTTCGTTCCTGGGCACTGGAAGCGACCTGCGCGTGGATAAGAGGATACATCCCCTGTCGTTATCCCGCGTAATTCGACAGTGGGAGGAATGATAGGCTACAATGAAGAAGGAAGAGCAATTCACCGAAAACTTACTTTTTTTCGGAATCGCACCAAGCTTTCGCCACCTCTGGTGACGTTATACACGCCATAAAAGTTTTGTTTG
>JACMPS010000058.1 GCA_014377395.1 Chthonomonadaceae bacterium | reverse complement strand
TCCTTCGATAGAGTAAATCTCATTTGCGATCACGCTACAATGATGTCCGCAGAACTAGCGGCGAATTTATTCCGCCGCTCTCTCAGATAATCTCTAAGCCGTCGCGGTTCGGCAAAGTCGGGAACGGCGCGTGCGGCTCCGACTGATACCAGAATACTGTCGAGGCGATGTCGTCCTGTAGCGGCAGGTAGCGTCCCCCGTTTCGCCAACCGAGTGCCTGTATCGTGACTTTCAGGTTTTCGTCGAAGCGGATAGGGTCAAGGACGTGCCAGCGATACATTCCGTGACGCTGTTGAGAACGATAAAGCCCGCCCTCTCCCGACATGATGACCTGCGGCATCCCCAGAAAAGGGGTTGAAAAGACGCCGTATTGTCCCTGCGGATGCTCGAAATTCCACGCGCCACCGAAATAATCCTCGGTTCCGGTTCCGCAAATCGTCGGAAATTCACCGTCGCCGTCAAGATAGAACTTGATTTCGCCTTCGCCCCACCACCCCGTGTTGTTCACCTGCCACGCAAGATATGTGCCGACATACTGCCCCTTTCCGGTCACGCTGTCGAGAAGCGTATGCACCTCTTTGTAGGGCAGGGGATTGGAACGGCGGAACTGAGCATGAAAATAAGCGTAGTCGTCGGGAATGTCGGTCAGCGTGTAGTCCACCTGATAATAGTAGCCCCGGCACTCTTCTTCCGTCAGATTTTCAAGAGTGATTTTCGCTTTTTTGCGGAACGGCATTTCCCAGTAGGAGTTGAAGCCACCTGCCGGATTTACGGCAATCGGCAGGGAGTTGACGTTGCAACGTTGTCCCCAGCCATTGCAGAAAAAGTCACCGATAGGAGTTTCAACGGAGGGCATTTCTTCGTCGTCCCAGTAGATTCGGAGAATGAGTTTACGCCACCAATCCGGGTGAACCGTATTCCAGATGTGCTGAATTGCACCGGGACCTTCGATCTCCGCGACGATCACCGTCTCTCGAGGTTGCAGATGAATGGAGGGCGAAACCTTCCAGCCCAACCCCAAATCTTGCGCGGCTCTGGCTCCGGTTCCCTCCGTCGCCATGCCCGCCATTCCTTTTTCACCCGTAAAATTTTCCGCACTGATCGAGCGCGTTTTTGCATTCGAGAGCCGCGCCACATTGTGCAAGCCCATGCCAAGCCCATTGAAACCGAAATCCGTCATTGCATTTTCCTCCTCTTGGAAGGTGTTGAAAAATTTTGTCTTTCCCGCTAGTATCAGAGGCAATCCTGCTCTACTAAGATCCGGGGTTAAATGAACTCGGAACGGCGAAGCCGCTAACGGCGAATTTATTCCGCCGCATCTGCAAAAGACCGCTACTTTTTCAACACCCACTTAGAATTTTGTTTTCTCAAGGAAGTATGGCATAAGACCGGGGCGAAAAAATCCCGATGAACCTCTTTGTTCATCGGGATTTCTCAGAGACGCATTTGATTAAGGTCAGGTTACTTGCTGAATGCGGATTTCAACCCATCGGCGGCGAACATTTCCGCGTCTTTCGCCTTTTTCACAACGGCTCCCATTCCGAAAAACTCATGAGTGACGCCTTTGTACAAGCGATACCGAACCGGAATTCCTGCCTTTTTGAGTTTGTTGGAGTAGAGTTGTCCTTCAGTCAAAAGCGGGTCAATCTCGGCGGCGATGATCGTTGCCGGGGGAACCCCCTTAACATTGCCCTTGTTGATCCCGAAGTAGGGGTTCATCGCATCTTTTTTTGAGGGTAGAGTGTACTTCGCAAACCACCCGATCATCGCACTGTTCAGTGGTTTCGCGTTTTTATTAGTCTTGTAGGATTGATGTTTCATGTCTCCATCCGCCACCGGATAAACGAGCACCTGATAGATCGGCATCATGCCTTTGCGGTCACGCGCCATCATACAAGCGGCAGCCGCCATGTTGCCGCCCGCACTTTCGCCCATAATCGCCACTTTTTTCGGATTGCCATTGATCGAAGCGGCGTTTTTCATCACGTACTGGAGTACGGCATACGAGTCCTCATGCGCCGCCGGGAATTTATGCTCCGGGGCTTTGCGATACTCAATGGAAACCACTACGGCGTTCGCCATTTCCGCAATGGCACGAGGTGAAGCGTCATAAACATCGTTGGAGGCAATGACCCATCCTCCGCCATGAATGTAGACGACGACAGGGAAGGGCCCCTCGCCGTTCGGGGTATAAATGCGAACCGGGATTTTACCTGCCCCACCCGGCATTTCCGAATCCTCGACCTTGGCGAGATTGCTCGCCGGCGTGATATTCTTTTTCTTGAGCAGGGCTTTGACGGCGGTTGTCGGGTTGGGTTGCTCCCGGGCTTCTGCGGGGGTCAATTTTTCGATTGGCTTTGGCTTGAGTGCTTTTAATTGATCCAGAACGGCTTGCATTTGTGGGTCGGCAGGGGGCGGGGCTTGTGCATTTACAGAAATTAAGTGAGTGCCGAGCATGAGCGCGGCGAACGTTAGTACAATGATCTTCATAGGAAGTCCTCTCTTGAATACGGGTGAAAACCCGCAGAGAGGACGTCGCTTTCAGGGATTGCGTTCCCCAAATCGCTATTTTTTGCTTTCCAGCTCTTCCCAACGTGCATAAAGGGCGGTAACCCTCTTTTCCGCTTCCCCGATCTTTGCCCAGATATCCTGAGATTTCTGGTGGTTGACGGCAATATGAGGCAGGGACATTTGCGCTTGAAGTTCGGTGACTTCCGTTTCCGCTTTCAGAATTACGGCTTCGATTCCGCTCAGTTCTTTCTGCTCGGTTGTGCTGAGTTTGCGGAGGGCGACTTCGGGAGTTGCGCGGCGAGAAGGAGTGGCGGTCTCTTTAACGGTTTCGGCGGCACGACTGGAGGAGGACTTTCTGCCGGTTTGCCCGTCTTCCCACTGTGCGTAATCGGCATAATACTGCGTGGTTGTGTCGCCATTAATCGCAAGGAGTTGCGTGGAAACATTGTCGAGCATATAGCGGTCGTGAGTGACAAGAGCCACTGCCCCCGCAAAATCCATCAGGTTTGCTTCAAGGGCTTCAAGCGAAGGGATGTCAAGATCGTTGGTGGGTTCGTCCAAGATGAGAAGGTCGGCGGGTTGCAACATCATTCGCGCGATCAGAACTCGTGCCTGTTCACCGCCGGAAAGCGCACCGACGGGTTGCTCCAACTGACTTGTATCAAAGAGAAATCGCTTTGCCCACCCTGCCACGTGCATCGAAGCCCCATTGAAAATCACGTTGTCGCTGTTGGGAGAAAGTGCGTTTCGAAGGGTCTGCTTGCGATCCAGTTGCTCCCGCTTCTGATCGAAAAGAACAATTCGCAAGCCGTCCGCCATTTTGATTGTGCCATGATCAGGGGCGAGTTGCCCGGTCAGCAACTTCAGCAGAGTTGTTTTACCACTTCCGTTCGCCCCGATCAAACCGAGACGAGAACCGGGCGAAAGAGTAAGGTCCACTCCCTCGAAAAGCGTTCTCCCGCCGAGTGTTTTGCTCAGATTTTTAGCAACAAGCAGTTCTTTCGTTCTGCGCTGAGTAGCGGAAAAATCAATCTCAGTTTGTTTTTCGAGCGTGTTTCGGTACTTCACCTCGGCAAGCTCGCCGATCAATGTTCCCGCGCTTTCAATGCGATGCTTGGCTTTGGTGGTACGGGCTTGAGGACCCCGGCGAAGCCAATCCACTTCGCGGTTGACCTGTTTTTCAAGAGCGTTCTGGTAGTGCCTTTGTCCGGCAAGAAAATCAGTGCGCTTATCGAGGAAGACGCTGTAAGTTCCCGGCGTCGCCAGATAGCCGTCAGGGTAAACGCGGTTTAATTCGATCACGCGGGTAGCGACGCGCTCCAGAAAGTAGCGGTCGTGCGAGACAACCAACGTTGCAAATTGAGAGTATTGCAGAAATTGCTCCAGCCAGAGAACGCCTTGCAAGTCGAGGTGGTTTGTCGGTTCGTCAAGGATCAGAACGTCAGGCTCTCGGATGACTTTTTGCGTGATCGCGAGACGTTTGCGCCACCCCCCTGAAAGCGAGGAAACAAGGGCTTCCGGGTCTTCAAAGCCCATCATTCCAAGTTGAATTGCGACGGCGAGTTCCTTTTCGTACTCATCAAGAGGCAAGTCATCGAGAGCGCGAGTCAGGGCGTCTGTAACAGTCGCTCCTTCGGTGAAAACGTCTTCTTGCGCGACATAGGAAACGCGCAAGCCCTTCCGCAAAACGACTTGCCCCTCGTCCGGCTTCTCAAGACCCGCCAGTATTTTGACGAGGGTACTTTTGCCGCTTCCGTTAGGCCCGATCAGCCCGACGCGCTCACCCGAGTCCACGCCAAGCGAAATTTTGCGAAACAGAGGACGCGCCCCAAAACTTTTCGTGACTTCCTGTAAACCAATCAACATAACGCTATTTTCTCTCTCGTTCTCTTTTACCGTCTTTTCGTTGTGTAAAGTATACCCTGAGTAGCGAGACCGGGGGGAAATAAGCGGTTTATATTCTGCGCGTACATGATTGGACCGTTATTTCTGCGGAATGAAGTTTGTATGTGCAGTTCTGAAGACTGAAATTGCCCCCACCCTGATTTCGTTCAATCACCCTCCCCCAAAATCCAGGAGAGGGGAGCCAATGCAAATGCCTTCTACATCTACCCCATTGTGAGAGGGAGCCAATGCAGACACTCTTATCTATCCCCTCTTCTCTTTACGCCTTTGCGTCTTTGCGTGAGAT